>NZ_JASCXF010000033.1:0-46517 GCF_030062225.1 Sphingomonas sp. 2R-10 | reverse complement strand
GGGGAGGAGGGATTTCCTCCGGCGGGGGTGGCGGCTCCTCGACGTCGAACGTCTCGGTATCCTCAGTCACCTTCTTCACATATTTGTAGGCAAGGCCGGAAATGAACGCATAACCGATCACGACGTGGAGAATCCCCACGATGATCAGCGCGACGATCCGGCCACTACCTGCTTTTTGGTCAGCGTAAGCCATTCAGCAACCAAACTCCTCTAGCCCGGTACATTGGGTCGGTCCGTCCGGCGGAAACCGGCACGCAACGACCGTCGTGTCCGGGGCTAACGCGGCATTCCGGACGCGATTGTCTATCGCGGCCTTTTAAACGACGCAAACGCTTTGTCGGACGAAACATTCGTACAATCGCGGCATTACCGAAATAAGTCTGTAACCACGGTTTTCCGCCGGTTAAGAGCAGTTGCATGAAGCGCAATCCCACCGCCGCATTTGTCCTGACCCTCGGTTTGATGGCGTGCGCGCCGGTTCTGGCCCGGCAGAACGCCCCGGCACCTGTTACCGCTACCGATGATTCGGTCGTTCCGTACGCCACGATCGCCCGGCTCGCGCTGGAGAGCGATATCGTGCTGGATGTAACGATTCGCTCGGTCGCACGGATCGCGCCGGCCGAGGCACCGGGGCTCGCGGCGGGGCATGTCCGCTTCTATGTCACCGCCGATGTCGGTGCGCTGATTCGGGCGGGCGGCCCCCTGCCCGCGCGGATCGGCTACCTCGTCGACATGCCGTTCGACCCGCGCGGGCGTGCGCCGAACCTTAAGCGGCAGCGGGCCATCGCCTTCGCCCGCGCCGTTGCCGGGCGTCCCGATCAGGTACAGTTGGTGACGCCCGACGCACAATTCATGTGGAGCCCGGCGCTCGACCAGCGCGTGCGCGATGTCGTGCGCGAGGTGATCGCCCCCGATGCGCCTCCCGCGATCGCCGGCGTCGGCAACGCCTTCCACGTTCCCGGTACGCTACCGGGCGAAGGCGAGACGCAGATCTTCCTCAAGACCGCGACCGGCAATCCGGTGTCGCTGCTGGTCCTGCGCCGACCGGGCGAGGAACGGCGCTGGGCGCTGTCGCTGGGCGACATCATCGACGAAGCCGGCGGCGCGCCGAAGCCGGACACGCTGGCATGGTATCGCCTCGCGTGCGGGCTGCCCGAGACGCTGCCCGAAGCGAGCCTGGCGTCGCAGGAAGACGCCAACGCGGCGATCGCGCGCGAGGATTATGCGTTCGTGCGCGAATCGCTCGGGCGGTGCGAGGACGGGCGCGCGGGATAGATACGCCGCGCGGGCGGACGCCGCGACCTGACCGGGGGACATTCGGCGTCGCGGACTCGACCGGACACCTGCTTCGTCATTCCGGAGCCGCTCGCCATTCACGGGCGGATCGTCACCCGGGCTCGACCTGGAGCCGATCGACATTCAGTTCGCCGGACGCAGGAATACCGTTCCATCCCCTTTCGTCACTCCCGCGCAGGCGGGAGTCCATCATCCGCCAGCGTCGCGAATCCAGCCGAAACGTCAGCGTCTATGGATTCCCGCCTGCGCGGGAAGGACGAAATCCTTTGGTCATCGCCAAATGTCGATCAGCCCCAGCGTTTGATCCGCTCATATTGAAACAGGCGTCATTCCGGCGAAGGCCGGGATCGCCGGGCGGTAGCGCGCAGCAGGCGCCGAGGGAGACCCCAGCCTTCGCTGGGGTGACGATTCCATGCGAATGAATCAAACTCCAGGGGTGACGGAAGGGGGATCGTTCAACCGGAAACGCCCATCGCCCGGCCGGACCGACTGACCGACTGACTGTCGATCTACCCTCGGTCGCGCGGCGCACGGTAGAGCGGCGGCCTATCGCGCCAGATGCACGAAATCGCGCTCGTATCGCACCAGCCCGGCGCCGCCGTCGACGAACAACAGCTGCCCCGTCGACGCCCCCGCCCCGGCAAGGAACAGCACCGCATCGGCGACCTGCCCCGCCGTGGGCAGCCGTTCGAGCGGCATCATCGCTGCCAGCCGGTCGAGCTGCCCCGCCGTATAGTCGCCCGTCGCGAGCGTCAGTCCGGGAGCGACGCCATTGACCCGCACCGCGGGGGCCAATGCCAGCGCCAGCGTCCGCGTCGCTTCGGCCAGCGCCTGTTTCGACAGGGTGTAGGCCAGCTGGTCGCGGTGTGGGTGCGCGATCCGCTGGTCGAGGATGTTGACCACCGCCCGCCCGCCCTGTCCGGCCAGCGCCGTCGCCAGCACGAACGGCGCTGCGGCGTTCACCGCGAAATGCGCGACCAGCGATTCGGGCGACGGCAGCGCGTCGTCGTCGGCACGAAAGCACGATGCGTTGTTCACCAGCAGGTCGACCCTCCGGCCGAAACGGGCCGCCACCGCCGGGATCAGCCCGGCCGTCGCCGCGCCGTCGCTCAGGTCGGCGGCGAAGCGTTCGCACCAGGCGCCCGCCGCCGCGATCCCCGCCACGACGGTCGCATCGGGATCGCCGTCCGCCGTCGCGTGCAACGCCACGTCATGCCCCGCCTGCGCCAGCCGCACCGCGATCACGCCGCCCAGCCGGCGGAAGCTGCCGGTGACCAATGCCAGCGGGCGGCTCACCGCCGATGCCGGACCATAGTGACGCCGATCGATTCGCCGGCCTCGGCAATGGCGAGCTTCACGATGCGGATCTGCACCCGCTGCACCCGCGGGTCGGAGAGGAACAGCGTGTCGGCGATATGATCGGCCACGCCCTCGATCAGCGTGAAGTGCACGCCCTGCGGCAGCGAGGTCGTCGCCGCTTCCTTCAGGTCCATATAGCTTTTCGACGCCGACAGCGGCGTGTCGGGGGTGAAGCGTTCGGGGCAGTCGAGGTCGACCGTCATCGAGATCCGCAACGGCTGCGGCAGATGGGTTTCCTCGGAATAGATGCCCGTCAGGACATGCACCTCGACATCATGAACTTCGAGCTGGAGCGAATCGCGCAAACGGCACCTGTCACAATAAGGGAATGGACGCGCGATAGCAGAAGGCGGCGGACACGTAAGCTGCCCGCATCTTCGTGCTTGTACCCGCCCCGCCGCGCGGTACAGGCGCGGGAACCGCATACCGAATGGACCAGCCTTGCCCGACCTGTCGCCGCTTTCCCGGATCGCCCCGCACGAGGTCGAAGCGCTGCTCGACGCGGCGTTCGGCACGGATCGCCATCGGCGTACGGCGTATCGGGTGCGCGCCGGGCTGAGTCCGATCACCGCGCTGAGCTTCGCGATGGTCGATGACGGACGGCTGGTCGGCGCGATCCAGTGCTGGCCGGTGCAGCTCGATGGCGACGACGGGGTGGCACTGCCGCTGGTGATGGTCGGCCCGGTGGCGGTCGCGCCCGACCGGCAGGGTTCGGGCATCGGCCGCGCGCTGATGGCGGAATCGATCGCGGCGGCGGGGGACGACGCCCTGCTGATGCTGGTGGGCGACCCCGATTATTATACCCGCTTCGGCTTCACCGCCGATCGGACCGGCGGCTGGCGGATGCCCGGCCCCTATGATGCGCATCGCGTCCTCGCCCGCGGCGGCGTGCCGATCGTATCGGGCATTCTCGCGCCGCGTGTCGCCCTGACCGCGTGACCCCTTGTCGGGGGCGGCGCGGCCGAGCTAACGGCATCCCATGTCCATGCAGCCCCCCAATGATTTCGCGTCGATGTCGCTTGCCGAGGTCGCCCGCCTCGCCGCCGAGGCGAAACTGCCGCCGGTCGAGCGCTGGAACCCGACGCATTGCGGCGACAGCGAGATGCGGATCGCCGCCGATGGCAGCTGGTTCCATCAGGGCAGCCCGATCACGCGCGCGGAAATGGTGCGGCTGTTCTCGACGATCCTGCGGCGCGAGCCCGACGGATCGCACGTGCTAGTGACCCCGGTCGAGAAGCTGTCGATCGTCGTCGACGACGCGCCGTTCGTCGCGGTCGAGGCGAAGCTGTCGGGCGAGGGCGAGCAGAGCCGGATCGCGTTCCGGCTGAACACCGACGAAGTGATCGTCGCCGATGCCGAGCATCCGATCCGGATCGAGGGCACGCCCGATGCTCCCCGCCCGTACCTGCGTGCGCGTGGCGGCATGGACGCGCTGATCGCCCGCGCCGTCTTCTACGAACTCGTCGACCGGCTGGTCGCCGGCCCCGACGGGGCGCAAGGGCTCTGGAGCGACGGCGCGTTCTTCCCCTTCGCCGCGGCATGATGCTTGGCCAACGGCTGCGCGAGCGGCTGGGCGCGCCGGCGGGGCCGCTGCTGATCGGCGACCTGAACGGCGAGGTGCCGATGCCGGAGCATGGCTGGCGACCGGCGGCGGTGCTGATCGCGGTGACCGACCGGACCGATCCGGGTGTGCTGCTGACCCAGCGGACCGGCGCGCTGCGCACCCATGCCGGACAGGTGGCGTTTCCCGGCGGCAGCATCGATCCGACCGATGACGGCGCGGTCGGTGCGGCGCTGCGCGAGGCGGCGGAGGAGATCGCGCTGCCCGCCGACAGCGCGGAGATCGTCGCGACGCTCGATCGCTATCATACCGTCACCGGGTTCGAGGTGACGCCGGTGCTGGCCGTCGTGCCGCCCGACCTGCCGCTGGCGCCGGCCCCGCTGGAGGTCGATGCGATCTTCGAAGTGCCGCTCGCCTTCCTGCTCGACGCCGCCAACCACGGGCTGGGCAGCCGGTGGTTCGAGGGGCGCGAACGGCATTATTACGAACTGGTTTTCGGCGAACGGCGCATCTGGGGTGCGACCGCGGCGATGATCGTCAACCTGGCGCAACGATTGAGATGGCCGTGACCGAACCCGCTACCCTGCCCCCCGCCGACTGGATGACACGCCCGGGGCTCGACCGGCTCGCCATCGCGCTGGGCGCGGATGGGGGGGCGGCGCGCTATGTCGGCGGGGCGGTGCGCGACACGCTGCTGGGGTTGCCGGTTTCCGACATCGACGTCGCGACGGTCCACCCGCCGCAGGAGGTCGTCCGCCGGTTGCAGGCGGCGGGGATCAGGGCGGTGCCGACCGGCATCGCGCACGGCACGATCACCGCCGTCGCCGACGGCACGGTCGTCGAGGTGACGACGCTGCGTCACGACGTCACCACCGACGGCCGCCATGCCGAGGTGGCGTTCACCGACGACTGGCAGGCCGATGCCGCGCGCCGCGACTTCACGATGAACGCGCTCTATGCCGATATGGGCGGTTACCGGCTGCACGACTATTTCGGCGGCGTCGCCGACCTGCGGGCCGGGCGGGTGCGCTTCATCGGCGACCCGCTGCGCCGGATCGCCGAGGATCACCTGCGCATCCTGCGCTTCTTCCGCTTCCTCGCCCGCTTCGGCGACACGCCCGATCCCGAAGGGTTGTCGGCGTGTATCGCCCGCGCCAACGACCTGATGGCCCTGTCGCGCGAACGGATCGCCGATGAACTGCTGAAGCTGCTGCTGGCGCAGGGTGCGGTGGCGGTGCTGCGGCTGATGACCAGCCATACGATCTGGCGACCGGTCCTGCCCGAGATCGACCTAGCGGGGATCGATCGGCTGGCGACGCTGGTCGCGGCGGAGGCGGCGGCGGGCATCGCCCCCGATCCGGTCCGCCGGCTGGCCGCGCTGCTCGATGCGGGCAATGCCGAGGGCGTGACCGCGCGCCTGAAACTGTCGAACGCCCAGCGCAAGCGGATTGCCACCGCGCTGGGCCACGATGCGGGCACCCCGTTCGAGCTCGGCTATCGACTGGGCATCGAGGGTGCGGTCGATCGGCTGCTGCTGGCCGGCGATGCGGACGCGGCGGCCGGGGTCGGTGGGTGGCAGCGCCCCGTCCTGCCGCTGTCGGGCGGCGCGCTGGTCGAACGCGGCCTCGCGCGCGGTCCCGATGTGGCGCGCGCGCTGCGGCAGGTCGAGGACCGGTGGATCGCGGAAGGCTTTCCCGACGCGACGCGCACCGCCGCGATCGCCGATGCGGTCGTGGCTCAGGCGTTGCGGTCGAGCAGCAGCTGATACGCCGCGTCGGCATCGACCGGCCGCGAATAGAAATAGCCCTGTCCGAACGCACAGCCGAGCGCCACCAGCGTATGCTCCAGCTCCTGCGTCTCGATCCCCTCCGCCGTGGTGCGCATTCCCAGCGCCTGCGCAAGGCTCAGGATCGCGCGGACGATCGCCACCTTGTCGCGGTCGGCCAGCATCCCCGTGATGAAGCTGCGGTCGATCTTCAGCTTGTCGATCGGCAGCTTCTGCAGATAGGCGAGGTTCGAATAGCCCGTGCCGAAATCGTCCATCGCGATGCTGGCGCCCAGCTCCTTGAGCGCCAGCATGGTGTGCAGCGTCCGGTCGGGATCGACGATGAACGCGCTCTCGGTCAGTTCGAGCGTGAAGCGGTCGCCGGTGAGACCGTGTCGCGCCAGCACGTCGGCGACCATCGCCTCGACATTGTCGCGCTGCAACTGGACCGCCGACAGGTTCACCGCCATCCGCGCGTCGCCGTGCCCGCCCAGGCGGCGGTCCCATTCGGCCAGCGTCCGCGCCGCCTCGTCCATCGCCCAGCGCCCCAGCGGCACGATCAGCCCCGATTCCTCGGCCACGGGAATGAACGCGGTCGGCGTAATCTCCTCGCCTTCCGGCGTCCGCCAGCGTGCCAGCGCCTCGAAACTGCTGATCCGCCCGTTCGACAGGTCGCAGATCGGCTGGAAGGCGAGGCGCAGTTGCCCCTCCTCCAGCGCATGGCGCAACCGGGTCTCGATCGAGAACTGGCTACGCACGATATCGAACAGATGCGGGCGATAGACCTCGGTCAGCCCGGTGCGCTTCGACCGTTTCACCGCGAACTGCGCGTGGCGGATCATGTCCTCCGCCTCGTCGTCCGCATCTTCGCCGAGCGCGATGCCGATCGAACATTCGACGCGGATGCTGAAGTCCGACAGCTGGAACGGCTGGACAAGTGCCTGTTGCAGCCGCCCGGCGACCAGCAGCGCGTCCCCGGTTCCCTCGCGCAGCCCCAGCAGAACGGCGAACTCGTCGCCACCGGTGCGGGCCAGCACGTCGCAGCCGCGCAGCACACCCTTCAACCGCCGCGCGACCGATATCAGCAGTTCGTCGCCCGATAGCGATCCCATGCACGCATTGACGCGGCTGAACCGGTCGAGGTTGACGACCAGCACCGCATATCGCGCGCGGTCCACCGCCACGATCATGTCCTCGACCATGTCGGCGAAGCCGGTGCGGTTGGGCAGGCCGGTGAGCGAGTCGGTGCTCATCTCGCGCCGCAGGCTGGTTTCGGTGCGTTGTTCGGGCGTCTGGTCGACCAGCGACATGATGCACCGTCGGACCCCGACCGATTCGGGGCGCCGCGCCAGCGTCACGTCGTAATGCCGGCTGTCCACCGCATCGCCGATTCGCAACGCCATGCGCCGCCGCAGGTCGGACGATTGCAGGAACGCGCCGATCCGCTCCGCCAGTTCGTCGAGCAGCGCGGCGCGCCCCTGCGCCGTCGAAAACCCGGCGGCACGGAAGGCGGCGTTCACCAGCTCGAACCGCACCAGGTCATCGTCGGCCAGCGCGATGACCGCCGTCGGCACGGGTAACAGATCGAGGATCGGTTCGCGCGGGTCGACAGCCAGCGGCACGACATCGGCGGGCGCGCACGTGCCAGCCGGAATCTCACCGGAAAGCGGTTGCGACCTGAACGCCGAAAGGATCTGCCGACCGAAAGCCATTGACCGCGGTATGGCGCATGGAAGTTAAAAGCTTCTGAAATCGAATACGCTATGATTGCGATCGTTATCAGAAGCGATTGTCGCGCGGAAATCCGTTGGGCGGCATCCGTCCGGCCGCCCCGCGCGCCGCGCGCCATGGCGACAGGTCGCTTTCGGTGCGCATCCGCCCCGTCTCGCCGCCCATCGTCCAGTGCAGCCCGTCGGCGAAGCGCAGCGTACGCGCGTCGGACAGGCCGCCGTCGCGGAACCGCTGCAACTGCACGCCCTGCCCGCGTGCCATCTCGGCCAGTTCGCTCAAGGGAAACAGCACCAGTTTCCGGTTGTCGCCGATCGACGCGACGTAATCGTCCTGCGCGCCGATCGGCCGCACGACTTTCAGCTTCGCGCCTGGACGCGGCGACATCACCTGCTTGCCCTTGCGCGTCTCCGCCAGCACATCCGCCACGCGCACCGCAAAACCCCGTCCGTCGGTAGCCGCCAGCAGCAGCCGGTCCGACGACGCCGCGCGCCACAGGCCGACGATCCGCGCATCGCCGTCGAGGTCGATCATCGCCCGCACCGGCTCGCCGAAGCCGCGCCCGCCGGGCAGCTTGTCCGCGCCCAGCGTATAGAATCGCCCGCCATCGGTCGTCAGCAACAGCTTGTCGGTGGTGTGCCCGTGAAAGGCGAAGGCGGGGCCGTCGCCTTCCTTGAACCGTGCGGTGTCGGCAGAGGCGAGGTCGACATGCCCGCGCAGCGCCCGCACCCAGCCGCGCTGCGACAGGATGACGGTCAGCGGCTCGCGCTCGATCATCGCCTCCGCCGGAATCTCGCGCGCGGGGGCGGCTTCCTCGATCGTGGTGCGCCGCCGGCCGAGCGTCGTTTCGCTGCCATAGCGGTCGCGCATCTTCGTCAGGTCGCGCTTCATCCGCGTCCGCTGCCGTGCCTCGCTCGACAGCAGCAGCGTCAGGTCGGCCTGCTCCTTCTCCAGCTTCGACCGCTCGCCGCGGATTTCCATTTCCTCCAGCTTGCGCAAACTGCGCAGCCGCATGTTCAGGATCGCCTCCGCCTGCCGGTCGGTCAGGTCGAATTCGGCGATCAACACCGGCTTCGGCTCGTCCTCGGTGCGGATGATCGCGATCACCCGGTCGAGATTGAGATAGGCAGCCAGATAGCCGTCGAGCAGTTCGATCCGGTCGGCGATCTTCGCCAGCCGATGCTCGCTGCGCCGGCGCAGCACGACGAACTGATGGTCGACCCACGCCTTCAGCGCCTCGCGCAGCGACATGACCCGCGGCGTGCGATCCTTGTCGAGCACGTTGAGGTTCAGCGGCACCCGCGTTTCCAGATCGGTCAGCCGGAATAGTCCGTCCATCAGCACGCCCGCGTCCACGGTACGGCTGCGCGGTTCGAGGACGATGCGGATCTCGGCATCCGATTCGTCGCGGACGTCGGTCAGGATCGGCAGCTTCCTGTCGTTGATGAGGGCGGCGATCTGTTCGATCAGCTTGCCCTTCTGCACCCCGTACGGGATTTGCGTCACGACGATCTGCCAGCCGCCGCCCTTCTCGCGCTCGATCTCGTGCCGCGCGCGCACGCGAAACCCGCCGCGGCCGGTGGCATAGGCTTCCCGGATCGCGGCGGGGGGATCGACGACGATGCCCCCCGTCGGGAAATCGGGGCCGCGGACATGCGCCAGCACCGCCGCGTCGTCCGCCTCGGGCTGATCGACCAGCACGATCGCGGCATCGAACAGTTCGGCGGCGTTGTGCGGCGGCACGCTGGTCGCCATGCCGACCGCGATCCCGCTGGCGCCGTTGGCCAGCAGGTTCGGGAACATGCCGGGGAACAGCTCGGGCTCCTGCTCCTCGCCATTATAGGTCGGGCGGAAATCGGTCGCATCCTCGTCGAGGCCGGCCATCAGGTCGATCGCGACCTGCGTCAGCCGCGCCTCGGTATAGCGGTACGCCGCGGCGTTATCGCCGTCGATGTTGCCGAAATTGCCCTGCCCGTCGACCAGCGGATAGCGCAGCGCGAAGTCCTGCGCCAACCGGACCATCGCGTCATAGACCGACTGGTCGCCATGCGGATGGTATTTGCCGATCACGTCGCCGACGACGCGCGCGCATTTCTTGTACCCCGACGCCGGGTCGAGCTTGAGCAACCGCATCGCCCACAGCAGGCGACGATGTACTGGCTTCAACCCGTCGCGCACATCGGGCAACGACCGCGCGGTGATCGTCGACAGCGCGTAGACGAGGTATCGTTCGGACAACGCGCTGTCGAACGGTGCATCGAACACGCCGATCGGCGTTATCGGGTCGGTCAGATCACTTGCCATCGGCGATGCGATAGCAGGGGTTGCCGCCCCCCGCGAGAGGCGAATTGGAACGAACCGGGATCAGGCCGCCTGCAACCCCTGTCCCGCCGCGCACGGCAGCTTGCCGTCGCACAGTTCGAGGACGTCGGCGACGATCGACTGCCATTCGGCATCCTCCATCTCGATCAGCCCGAACAGCCGCATCAGGAACGCTCCCTCCATCGCCAGAAAGGCGAGGCGCAGCCAGCGCCCCTCGGGCGTCGACAGGTCGATCGCATCGACCCGGTTGCGATACCACCTGCGGATCTGGAGCATGTGCTGCGGCGAATTGAGCAGCGACACCAGCAGGCTGGGGGCACGACGCCGCGAGCGGTTGTCATAGTCGGCGGCATAGGCGATATGCGCCCGGACCCGCGAAGCGTCATCGTCCGCCGTTGCGCCCAGATCGATCATGTGCGCGGCATAATCCTGCTGCCATCGTTCGAACATCGCCGCGATCAGCGATTCCTTGCTGCGAAAGCTGTATTGCACGCCGCCGTTGGTAATGCCCATCTGCTCGGCCACCGCGGCGATGGTCAGTCCGGCAGGTCCCTTCTCCATCGTTACCGCCTCGGCGGAGTCCAGCAGCTTGTCTCGTTCGATCGTACGAATGCGTCCCACGTCATACCCCCTCGGGGCCACCGACCGGTAGCCTTGCCATCCCCGTTCCGTCCTTACCCCGCGCACGGAAAGCGCACAAATTGATTATACGATATTACACCCGATTGTCGTGTCCGTCCGGAATGTTGCAAGGATGGCGGCATGACACCACCCCGCCAGACCCCCTCGCCCCGGGTCCCGATGCAATGGCCGGACCTGACCGGCCGGCCGCGCCCCGAACCCGATCGCGGCTTCGCCTACGGACCGGACCGGTTGCAGACCGTCGACCTGTGGCTGCCGTCAGGGCAGCCGGCGGACCGCTGGCCGACGGTATTGATGGTGCATGGCGGGTGCTGGCAGAGTTCGATCGCCGACCGCCGGCTGATGGACTGGGCCTGCGCCGACCTGCGCGACGCCGGGATCGCGGTGTGGAACATCGAGTATCGCGGGGTCGACCGCGACGGCGGCGGCTATCCCGGCACGTTCCGCGACGCCGCCGCCGCGAGCGACCTGTTGCGCGTCCATGCCGACGACCTTCGCCTCGACCTGTCGCGGATCGTCGCGGTCGGTCATTCGGCGGGCGGCCATCTCGCGCTGTGGCTGGCGGCGCGGCCCCGCCTGCCCGCCGCCAGCCCGCTCGTCACGCCCGATCCCCTGCCGATCGCCCATGTCGTCAGTCTGGGTGGCCTGCCCGACCTCGCGGCGGTCGCGGCGAGCCCGGACAATGGGTGCGGCACCGACGTGATCGCACGGCTCGTCGGCGACGGCCCGGATCGCTTCGCCGACACCTCGGTCCCCCGCCTGCTGCCGATCGGCGTGCCCGCCGACCTGCTGAACGGACGCGAGGACCGGATCGTACCGGCACGCATGGCCCCCGCCTATGCCGCCGCGGCCCGCGCCGCCGGCGACCGGGTGGCGCTGCACGCGGTCGGCAATACCGGCCATGTCGAACTGATCTCGCCCGGCACGCCCGCCTGGACCAAGGCGGTCGAACTGGTGCGTAAGGCTCTCGTTCCAGCTGCTCGACCGCCCGCTCTGCCACACGCTTGACGATCTGCCCCATTTGCGCCACATTTCAGCCTCAATTAAGGCAGAGGTGGCGTATGCGTAACCGGGCTTTCGTTCTGACGGTGCTGCTCCTTGCCGGATGCAGCAAGGCGCCCGGCGATCATGGGGAACCGACCGCCCCCGGCGTCGACGTCACCGCCGCCCCGGGCGTCGCCTTCACCTATCGCTACGGCTTTCGCCTGCCCGCCGGACGGATCGCGGCGGTGCAGGAGGCCCATGCCGCGGCGTGCGAACGACTGGGCATCGCGCGCTGCCGGATCACGGCGATGCGCTATACCCGCAGCGAGGATAACGACATCTCGGCGCTGCTCGGCTTCTCGCTCGCCCCCGACCTCGCCCGCACCTTCGGCCGCGACGGCATTCGCGGGGTCGAGGCGGCGGAGGGCATGCTGCTCGATTCCGAGATCACCGGCGAGGATGCGGGGGCAAAGATCGACCAGCTGGCGCAGGCGCGCGACGCCGCGGTCGCCGATCGCGCCGCGATCGACGCGCGCAGCAACGCCACCACGCGGGAGGCACGCGCCGAACTCGAACGGCAGCGCGCGTCCGCGACGGGATCGGAACGCGACGCCGCGGCCGCGATCGCCGAACAGCGCGCGGCGCTGGCCGCGACGCCGGTGACGTTCGAATATCGCTCGGGCGAGGCGATCCGCGGCTTCGATCCGGCATCCCCCTTCACCCGCGCCGCTGACCTGTCGCTGGCCTCGGCGCGCTGGACGATCGGCACCGCGTTGGCGCTGTTCGGCCTCGCGCTGCCGCCGTTGCTGCTGGTGCTGCTGGTGCTGCTGGGACTTTGGGCATGGCGCCGTGCCCGCCGCTTCCTGCCGGGACAGGTCGCCCCCGCCACCTGATTGCGTGGGGCCGCCCCATCCGCTATGCGGCGGCTTTCCGCACGGGCCGGACCACGCGTCGGGACCCCACGCCGTTTTCGAAGGGAATCGCATGGCTCGCCGCCGCCAGATCTACGAAGGCAAGGCAAAGATCCTGTACGAGGGTCCGGAGCCTGGCACGCTCATCCAGTATTTCAAGGACGACGCTACCGCCTTCAACGCCCAGAAAAAGGGTACGATCAACGGCAAGGGCGTGTTGAACAACCGGATTTCCGAGCATGTCTTCACCATGCTCGGCAATATCGGCGTGCCGACGCACTTCATCCGCCGCCTCAACATGCGCGAGCAGCTGATCCGGCAGGTGGAGATCGTGCCGATCGAGGTCGTGGTACGCAACGTCGCCGCCGGTTCGATCAGCAAGCGGCTGGGGATCGAGGAAGGGCAGCAGCTGCCCCGCACGATCATCGAATATTATTACAAGGACGACGCACTCGGCGATCCGATGGTGTCGGACGAACATATCCTGTGCTTCGGCTGGGCGGCGCAGGACGAATTACACGAGATGGCCGACATGGCGATCCGGGTGAACGACTTCCTGTCGGGACTGTTCGCCGGGATCAACATCCGGCTGGTTGACTTCAAACTCGAATTCGGCCGCATCTGGGACAACGACTTCAGCCGCATCATCCTTGCGGACGAAATCAGCCCGGACGGTTGCCGCCTGTGGGACATGACCACCAACGAAAAGCTCGACAAGGACCGATTCCGCCGCGACCTCGGCGGCGAGGTCGAGGCCTATCAGGAAGTCGCCCGCCGCCTGGGCCTGATGCCCGAAGGCGCGGACTCGGCTGTGCTCGACCTCGAAACGCATCGCAAGAAGCGCGAGAAGTAGGGGCGGATTCGACCAATAGCGTCACCCCGGCGCAGGCTGGGGTGACGCGGTAGTCGGTGTGGCATCTCGCCCAATTTGGCGATATGCCACGCCGAACCCTCAGCCCCGCGCGAACAGCGCCGGATCGAGCGCCATTACCGCATCGGCCCCGCCCTCGATCTTGCGCCGGAGCGCCCCGGTGTCCGGAAGGACCCGCTCGGCATAGAAGCGTGCGGTCACCCGCTTGCCCTCGACGAATTTCGGATCGCCCTTGCCCGACGCCGCCAGCGCTTCCGCCGCGGTCAGCATGCGCAGCCACATCAGACCCGTCGCGACGATGCCCATGACGTGCATGTACGAATGCGCGCCCGCGCCGACATGGTCGGGATTCTGCATGCCGTTGCCCATGAACCACATCGTCGCCGCCTGCAGGTCCTTGAGGCCCCGCTCCAGCCGTTCGGCGAAGTCGCGCGTCGCGTCCGAACCCTTGGCGGTGGCGATCTCCTCGCCGACGATGCGGAAGAAGTGCTGGACCGCGCGGCCGCCGTTCTGCGCCAGCTTGCGCCCGACGAGGTCCATCGCCTGCACGCCGTTGGTGCCTTCGTAGATCATCGCGATCCGGGCATCGCGGACATATTGCTCCATGCCCCATTCGGCGATGTAGCCGTGCCCGCCATAGACCTGCTGCGCGTTGGTCGCGATGTCATAACCCTTGTCGGTGCCATAGCCCTTGATGACCGGGGTCAGCAGCGAGACGAGGTCGTCGGCCAGCTCTCGCTCGGCCGCATCGGTGCTCATATGCGCGAGGTCGACCTGCAACGCACCCCACAGGCACAGCGCACGGAGGCCCTCGGTCAGCGCCTTGCCCTCCATCAGCATCCGGCGGACGTCGGGATGGACGAACAGCGCATCGGCCTTTTCCTCCGGTTCCGCCGGTCCGGTCAGCGCCCGTCCCTGCCGCCGGTCGCCGGCATAGATCACCGCATTCTGATATGCGGTTTCCGCCACGCCCAGCCCCTGCAACCCCACGCCCAGCCGCGCCGCGTTCATCATGATGAACATCGCCGCCAGCCCCTTCATCTCGTCGCCGACCAGCCAGCCCTTCGCCCCGTCATAGTTCAGGACGCAGGTCGAATTGGCGTGGATGCCCATCTTGTGCTCGATCGAGCCGCAGGTCACCGGGTTCCGGTCGCCCAGCGATCCGTCGTCGTTCACCAGGAACTTCGGCACGACGAACAGCGAAATCCCCTTCGAGCTTTCCGGCGCGCCCGGCGTCTTGGCGAGGACGAGGTGAATGATGTTGTCGGTCAGGTCATGCTCGCCCGACGAGATGAATATCTTCGTGCCCGTGATCGCCCATGACCCGTCGTCGTTGGGCACCGCGCGCGTCTTGATGAGGCCGAGGTCGGTGCCGCATTGCGACTCGGTCAGGTTCATGGTGCCGCCCCATTCGCCCGACACCATCTTCGGGACGTACCGTTGCTGCTGCTCGGGCGAACCCTTCACCAGCAGCGCGGCGATCGCGCCGTGGGTAAGGCCCGGATACATCGCAAACGCCATGTTGGCGGAGATCAGATATTCCTCGAACGCGGTCGCCACGACATGCGGCATCGCCTGCCCGCCGAACTGCTCGGGCGCCGACAGCGTGCCCCAGCCCGCTTCGACGAACTGGCGGTACGCGTCCTTGAACCCGTCGGGGGTCGTCACGCTGCCATCGGCATGACGGGTGCAGCCCTGCTGGTCGCCCGACGCGTTCAGCGGGAACAGCACCTCCGCCACGAAGCGGCCACCCTCTTCCAGCACCGCCTCGACCGTGTCGGGGGTCGCATTGGCAAAGCCCGGCAGCGCGGCATGGTCGCCGATCTTCAGGACATGGTCGAGGATGAAACGGGTGTCGCGGACGGGCGGGGTATAGCTGGGCATCGGGTCAATCCTTCTCCGGGGACGCGCCCTCTGTCGGGGCGGTGGAATGGGGGAGCGCTTCGATCGTGGATACGAAGTCGCCGAGTTCGGCGATCGCCGCGTCGATGTCGCGGCGCTGGTTTTCGAGGAAGGCGATGCGGTCGCGGCATTTCTGCACCGTCACCTGCCGCTGCACGACGCGACCGTCGCCGATGTCGTACAGGTCGATCATCTCGCGGATATCGGCGAGGCTGAACCCCACCCGCTTGCCGCGCAGGATCCACGCCAGCCGCACCCGGTCGCGCTGCGAATAGATGCGCGCCAGCCCGCGGCGTTCGGGCGCGATCAGGCCTTCGTCCTCGTAGAAGCGCAGCGCCCGCGCGGTGACGCCGAAGTCGTTGCACAGGTCGGTGATCGAGAAACGATCGGTCTCGCTCGACTCGGCGCTGTCGGTCAGGGTAACCACCATACCGCAAACGCTAGTTTACGTTGACGTGAACGTCAAATTTCCTCCGCCGAAGTGGTCGCGGGCGGACACTCGACCCGCCTCGGCTGCTTGCGCCTGACCGCGGTCGTCGCGAACTCGGCCGCGTCCAGCGCACCGTCGCGGCCCTTGTCGGCGGTCGCGAACTTCGTGGTCGTCTTGGCCGCCCATTCGTCGAAGCTCAGCCGCCCGTCGCCATTGGTGTCGAGCTTCGCATAGGCCTTGCGTCGCGACGCCAGATATTCGTCGCGGGTGACGCGCCCGTCGCGATCCTTGTCATAACGGTCGAACCGCTTCTGCTCGCGGGTTCGCGCGGTCGCCGCCGGCGGATCGCCCGGATCGGCTTCGCCAGCTTGCCCGGGCGCCGCGGCGACGGCCGCGGGCGGCGGCGGCAGCGTTTCGGTCGCCGCGTTGCTGCGGAACAGGAACAATCCGGCGGCGACCAGCGCCAGTGCCGCCCCTACGCCTGCCAAGAATCGCCCCATCGCCCTGTCCCCCGTCACCTGCCCGCAACGTTACACCGCAAGGCTCAGCGCCCGGCAAGCCCGAACCACAACAGCCGCGCCGCCCGCTTCGGCCCGCCCGCCGGCACCCCCGCCAGGTCCATCCGCGCCGACAGCGCCATCAGCCCCAGCGGTTTCGCCACGCCTGTCAGCGGGCCGGCCAGCGCGTCGCGTGCCATCGCCTCGGCCCGCCCGCGCGCCGTCGCATCCTCCACGCGGTGCGACAGGTCGGCCAGCGCCCAGCCGCGCCCCGGCCGCTCCGCCCGCATCGGCTCGCCGCCCAGCACCCGCGCGGCGAGCGTGAACAGCCGCCCGCCCCGTTCCGCCGCGAACCGCCCGAGCGCGACATCGTCCAGCGCCTCCTCCTCGATCAGCACGTCCCAGCCGGCAACCATCTCCGCCAGTTCCGTCCCGCGTACCCCGCGTGGCAGCACCCTGTCGGCCAGCGTCACCAGCTCGGACATCGCCGGCGGCGCGTGGGTATCGAGCTTGACGAGTTGTTCACGCCACCATGCCAGACGGATTTGGCCCAGCGCGGGCTGCGTGGTGGATGCGACGACCTCCCCCAGCGCGGCGTCGAGCATCAGCAGCGCCGCCAGCGCGGCACGGCGCCCGTCATCGGGGGCATAGGCCAGGGCCAGCGTACGTTCCGAGTCATTTTGCATCGGCCCGGTGAGCCCGCCTCTTAAACATCCGTCAACCCCGATGGTGCATGAAAGCCTGTGAAATGCGCGGGGTCCGCCCCGGCGCGACTGGGGACAGGCGGGAATGAACGGATCGACGGGCGTGGTTGCGGAAAGACAGCCGGGGGGCATCCTCGGCCGGCTGGCCCGCGACCGCCGCGGCAACACGCTGGCGATGATGGCGATCGCGCTCATCCCGCTGGTCGGCATGGCCGGATCGGCGATCGACACCGCGCGCGTCTATTATGTGAAGGTGCGTCTGCAACAGGCCTGTGATGCGGGCGTGCTGGCCGGCCGCAAGTTCATGGACGGCACCGATTTCAACACGAACGCGCAGCGACAAGCGCAGGCGTTCTTCGCGAACAACTTCAAGACCGGCATGATGGGATCGCAGTCCCCGTCCTTCGTTCCCGTACGGACGGTCGAAAACCAGGTGGCGGGTACCGCCAGCGCAACGGTGCCGATGACGTTGATGAAGATGGCCGGCTTCGCGCCGGTGACCGTCTCGGTCGCGTGCGAAGCCAAGCTCGAGATTCCGAATCTCGACATCATGTTCGTGCTCGATACCACCGGATCGATGGCCGACACCAACCCGGGGGACAGCGCGAACAAGATCACCGGGCTGCGCAATGCCGTCATCAATTTCTACGACACGGTGGAATCCGCCAAGAAGTCGGGGACGCAGGTCCGCTATGGCGCGGTCCCGTATTCGTCCAACGTCAATGTCGGGCTGCTGCTCAAGCCCGAATGGGTCGCCGACAAATGGACCTACCAGTCGCGTATTCCCGATGGCACGACCACGTCCACTTCCACGACGACCGACAATGCCGACTATGTCTGGTACAAATGGAGCGGATGGACACGGCAGAGCGGGAACTCGGGCCAGCGCAACTGGCGGGGATCGAACGAAAACTGTGTGGCGCCTGCCAACACCTACGGGGAACAGTGGAAAAGCGATCCGTGGCAGCCCGCGCCCAACAACGAATATACCCAATACACCACGGCACGCGCGAACGGCAGCACCTATTGGGCAAGCATTTCGAATGGTGTCTGCACCATCTACGAAAACTGGTATGACAATGTCGTCCAGACCCGGACCGATTATTACAAGCGAAACCCGAACAAGGGCAAGAAGACCACCACCACCACTACTGTCTACAACTGGCAATATCGTCCGGTGGAATATGATGTCCGGCCGTTGAAGGGCAACGGGCAAACGGTCAGCGGCGGCAAGATCAGCGTACAGGTTGGCGACAACCACAAGTTCCGCGACGTATCGTGGAACGCCGTTTCCGCGTGCATCGAAGAACGACAGACCGTCAAGCAGGACACCTATCCCACCATTCCGACAGCGGCGTACGACCTTGACGTCGACATGATTCCGACCTCGGACCCGGCGACCCAGTGGAAACCGTGGCTGCCGGAGCTGGTCTATGCCCGGCAAGACATAAACAACTGGCAGACCCAGACCATAACGACGAGTGCGAACTACACGAACATCGGCGATTACAACGCCAACGGCAACCGCCTGGCATATTGCCCCAGCCCGGCACAGCGAATGCAGATGGTCAATCGCGGCAATCTGGTCAGCTTCGTGAATACCCTGACGGTCGGCGGTGCCACGCACCATGACATCGGCTTTCTGTGGGGACTGCGCCTCATGTCGCCGACCGGGCTGTTCGCCAGCGACAACGTGGCACCCGGCGGCAGCCAGATCTCGCGCCACCTGATCTTCATGACCGATGGCCAGACCGATACCAGCCGTCAGGTCTACGAAGCCTATGGCTTGTCGGCGCTCGATCAGCGCCGGACCAGCGGGATGCCGACCGACACGCAACAGAACACGATCGTCGCCAATCGCCTGTCCGCGCTGTGCGACGTCGCGCGTCGCAAGAACATCACCGTCTGGGTCATTGCCTTCGGCACTACCCTGTCGCCGATGCTCAGCAATTGCGCGTCGGACGGCCGCGCGTTCGAGGCGAGCAATACCGCCCAGCTCAACAATGCCTTCAGCAATATCGCCGCCCAGATCGCCAAGCTGCGGGTGTCGCGGTGAAGCGGTTCGCCCGCGACGCCCGCGGTGCGACGCTGGTCGAATTCGCGCTCGTCGCGCCGGTGATGATGCTGTTGCTCATGGGTCTGTTCGACCTGTGCTACCGCGCCTATATGCAGGCGGTGCTGACCGGCGCGGTGCAGGCGGCGGGACGGCGCGGAACGCTGGAAGGGAACGCGTCGACCGCGGCCACCGCGACGCTCGATGCGGCGGTCATCGCGCAGGTGCGCCCGATCGCCCGGAACCTCCAATGGCAGAGCGACCGCAAATATTACCGCAGCTATTCGACCATCAGCGCGGAACCGTTCGACGATGCGAACCACAACAACCGGTATGATCCGGGCGAATGCTATACCGACGTCAACAACAACATCCGGTGGGACGCCGATCCGGGCAGCAGCGGACAGGGCGGCGCCAACGACATCACCGTCTATACGATGACGGTCACCTATCCCCGGCTGTTTCCGCTGACCGCGATGATGGGCCTGCCCGACAAGCAGTTCATCAGCGCCAGTACCCGGCTGAAGAACCAGCCCTATGGGTCGCAGGCGTCCAGCGCGCCCGAGACGCGGTGCGGATGATGCGGCACCCCTTCCCCTTCCGCGCCCTGCTGCGCGAGCGCCGCGCCGTGGCGATGATGGAGTTCGCGCTCTCGCTGCCGATCGTCCTGCCGATCGGGCTGTACGCGATCGAGCTGTCCAATTTCGGCGTGCAGCAGTTGCGCCTGAGCCAGGCCACGCTGACGCTGGCCGACAACATTTCGCGCGTCGGCGTCGACACCACCATGGCGACGCAGCAACTGCGCGAGGTCGACATCAACGAAGTGATCGAGGGGCTCCGCCGCCAGACGGCGAACCTCGCGCTGACGACCAACGGCCGTGTCACCATCTCCAGCCTCGAGGTGAAGAACGGCGCGCAATGGATCCACTGGCAGCGTTGCGTCGGACTGAAGCAGGGGCTGAACTATGATTCCAGCTACGGCGTACAGGGCGCTGGCGGGGCGGCGGGCGGGGCGTTCCGCGGGATGGGCGACCCGACGCAGCCCGTCACCGCCCCGGCCAACTCGGCGGTGATCTTCGTCGAGGTGAACTACGACTATCAGCCCCTGATCTCGCCCTATTTCCTCGGGCAGAAGCGGCTGCGGCAGACCGCCTCCTACATCGTGCGCGACAATCGCGAGCTGTCGACCGGGGTGACCGATCCCACGCCGCAGGCGCCCGAGCGCATGACCTGCGATCGCTACACGACCTGAGCGGCGACGCACCACCACCCGAACGCAGAAGGGGCCGGCATCGCCATCACGCGATACCGGCCCCGTTCCGTTTGCCCGTCCGGACAGGTGCCTACTTGTAGGTCACCTTCTTCACCGCCTCGACCACCTTGTCGCTGGTAATCAGCGCCAGCTTTTCGAGGTTGGCGGCATAGGGCAGCGGCACGTCCTCGTTGGTGACGCGCAGCACCGGCGCGTCGAGGTCGTCGAAGCCCTGCTCCATCACCACCGCGGCGATTTCCGACGCGATCGAGCAGGTCGGCCAACCTTCCTCGACCACGACCAGCCGGTTGGTCTTCTTCAGCGACTTCAGCACAGTTCTGGTGTCGAGCGGACGCAGCGTGCGCAGGTCGATGACCTCCGCGTCGATGCCTTCGCCGGCCAGCTTCTCGGCGGCCTCGAGCGCAAGGCCTACGCCGATCGAGTAGCTGACGATCGTCACGTCCTTGCCCGGCTTCATGATCCGCGCCTTGCCGATCGGCAGGACGAAATCGTCGAGCTTGGGCACGTCGAACGACCGGCCGTACATAAGCTCGTTTTCAAGGAAGACGACCGGATCGGTCGAACGGATCGCCGCCTTCAGCAGCCCCTTCGCATCGGCCGCATCATAGGGCGCGATCACGATCAGGCCGGGAACGCTGGCGTACCACGGACCATAGTTCTGCGAATGCTGCGCGCCAACTCGGCTGGCCGCGCCGTTGGGACCGCGGAACACGATCGGGCAACGCATCTGGCCGCCCGACATGTAATTGGTCTTGGCCGCCGAATTGATGATGTGGTCGATCGCCTGCATGGCGAAGTTGAACGTCATGAACTCGATGACCGGCCGCAACCCGCCCATCGCCGCGCCGGTGCCGATGCCGGCAAAGCCGTACTCGGTGATCGGCGTGTCGATGACGCGACGGTCGCCGAATTCGGCCAGCAACCCTTGAGTGACCTTGTACGCGCCCTGATATTCGGCGACTTCCTCGCCCATCACGAACACGCGGTCGTCGGCCCGCATTTCCTCGGCCATCGCGTCGCGCAGCGCGTCGCGGACCGTGGTCTTGACCATCTCGGTCCCTTCCGGGATTTCCGGGCTGGTCTCGCCTTCCTGGTCGGCGGCGTCGAACAGCTGGCGGGCGCCGGTCTCGGCATGCTGCTGCGATGTGCCTTCGGGGGCCGGCGGCGCCTTGTCGTCGTTCTTCTCGTCGGCCTTGGGCTGTGCGGCGGCCGCTTCGCCGGCACGCGCCTCGGTCGGCTGCGCCGATCTGGCGGCGTCGACGTCCTCGCCCTCCGCAGCGATGATCGCGATCACCGCGCCGACCTTCACGTTATCGGTGCCCTCGGCGACGACGATCCGGGCGATCGTGCCCTCGTCGACCGCCTCGAATTCCATCGTCGCCTTGTCGGTCTCGATCTCGGCCATGATGTCGCCCGACTTGACCGTGTCGCCTTCCTTGACGAGCCACTTGGCCAGCGTGCCTTCTTCCATCGTGGGCGACAGCGCCGGCATCTTCAGTTCGATCGGCATCTCAGTAGCTCTCCACCAGCACGTCGGTGTACAGTTCTTCCGGGTTCGGTTCGGGCGCGCTCTCGGCGAAGTTCGCCGCGTCGTTCACCACCTTGCGGATGTCCTGCTCGATGGTCTTCAGATCGGCTTCCGTCACGCCGGCGGCTTCCAGCTCGCGCTTCAGCCCCTCGATCGGGTCGGACTTGTCGCGCACCGCCTGTACTTCATCGCGGCTGCGATACTTGGCCGGGTCCGACATCGAATGCCCGCGATAGCGATAGGTCTTCATCTCGAGGATGATCGGCCCCTTGCCGCTGCGCACCCATTCGAGCGCCGTTTCGGCGGCACCGCGGCATGCCAGCACGTCCATGCCGTCGACCTGGATGCCGGGAATGCGGAAGCTCTCGCCGCGCTTGTACAGCTGGTCCTCGGCCGAGGCGCGGTTGACGCTGGTGCCCATGGCGTACTGGTTGTTCTCGATCACGAAGATGATCGGGAGCTTCCACAGCTCGGCCATGTTGAACGATTCGTACACCTGACCCTGGTTCGCGGCGCCATCGCCGAAATAGGCCATGCACACGCCGCCATCGTTCGCATACTTGTGCCCGAACGCGAGGCCCGCGCCCAGCGACACCTGCGCGCCGACGATGCCGTGGCCGCCATAGAATTTATGCTCGGTCGAGAACATGTGCATCGACCCGCCCTTGCCGCGGCTGATGCCGGCCTCGCGCCCGGTCAGTTCGGCCATGATGACCTTGGGATCGATGCCATAGGCCAGCATGTGGCCGTGGTCGCGGTAGCCGGTGATGACCGAATCCTTGCCGGATTCCAGCGCCGACTGCAGGCCGACCGCGACCGCTTCCTGACCGATATACAGGTGGCAGAAACCACCGATCAGGCCGAGGCCGTACAACTGCCCCGCCTTCTCTTCGAAACGACGGATCAGCAGCATTTCCTTGTAGAAGGAAAGCAGTTCCTCTTTCGACGCTTCGTACCGCTGTGGCTCCCCCGGCCGTTCGCGATTGGGAATGACGGGTTCGCTGGTGCGGCCTTGCGCCGGTGCTTTTGCCACGGTTCGGATGCCTCGTTCCTGAAAGGATGGGTTAGGAGCGCCGCCTATGGCGCGATTTGCCGGCCCGCGCAACCAACCGGGACCGCCTTCCGTACCGGAATCAGTCGTCCAGCCGGATTCCGCAGCGCGATCGCGCCGCCGCCTCGCCGGTGATCGGCACGATGAATTCATCCGGATGCGCGACGTTCAGCTTCCGCCGGACCAGTTCGTCGACCATGTCCGGATCGGCATGGCGCGGGTCGAGCAACTCCACCCGGTTGCGCAGGTCGGCACGCACCTTTTCGAGGCAGGCATATTGCGCCTTCCGCGTCGTCAGCTTGCGCTGATATTCGCGATACGCCAGCACCCCGTTCGGCCCCAGCACGGCGTGATAGGCGAAGAATCCCATCACTAGGATCACCAGCGCGGGCCATCCGGCACGCTTGAGCATCTGGCGCAGGGGAGAAGAACGCGGCATGTCCGCGTATGTCGGGGATCGCCCCGTCCCACGCAAGCCGTCTCGACACCGACCGGAGCCGATATGCACCTTCTCCACGACCCGGCGCAGACGACCGCGCCGACCGACTTCGACACCTTCCTGCAGGTCGACATCCGCGTCGGCACGATCCTGTCGGCCGAACCCTATCCGCAGGCACGCAAGCCCGCGATCAAGCTGACGATCGATTTTGGCCCGGTCATCGGCGTGAAGCGATCCAGCGCACAGATCACAGAACTTTATGATTGCGCAACGCTGGTCGGGCGACAGGTCGCGGCGGTGGTCAACTTCCCGCCGCGCCAGATCGGGAAGTTCGTGTCGGAGGTGCTGACGCTGGGCTTTCCGGACGAGGCCGGCGCGGTCGTGCTGTTCGCGCCCGATCAGCGCGTGCCGGACGGCGGGCGGCTGTTCTGATCCGGACGGCGGCTATTCCCGCTGCATCCGGTCGTCGGGATGCTTGTCGCGATGTTCGACATATTCGACCAGCATGCCATCCCCGTGTCGGACGAGCATGTTGTGCCCTGAGGGCACCGCCTTGACCGGCTCGACGACCGTGGCGCCGATCGTCGGCAGATGGCGCTGCCAGGCGGCGATATCCTCGACCAGGAACGTCATCTCGGTGGCGACGAACGGCGCCAGTGCAGCCTTGCTGCCACCGATCAGCAGCAGATTGCCGACCTGCGCCAGCTTCAGCTGCATTTCGGGATAATCGAACCGCCGTCGCGCATCCTGCCCGATCAATTTCTCGTAGAATGCGACCGCCGCGTCGAACCCGTCGAGCGGCAGGCATTTGCGGGAGAGAATATTGCAGATGCGCATCGACCGCGTTCTCATCGCAAGTTCGGGAACGGGGCGCAAAATGCCCCGTTCCCGCACGTGAATCAACGCAGGATCGACCGCCCCGCATAGCGTGCCGCGCCGGCCAGCTCTTCCTCGATGCGGATCAGCTGGTTGTACTTGGCGAGCCGGTCCGAACGGGCCAGCGACCCGGTCTTGATCTGGCCGCAGTTCGTGGCGACCGCCAGATCGGCGATCGTCGCGTCCTCGGTTTCGCCTGAACGGTGCGACATGACCGCGGTATAGCGGTTGCGCTGCGCGAGGTTCACCGCCTCCAGCGTTTCGCTGAGCGTGCCGATCTGGTTGACCTTCACCAGCAGCGAATTGGCGAGGCCCTGCTCCAGACCCATCGCCAGCCGCTTCGGGTTGGTGACGAACAGGTCGTCGCCGACCAGCTGGACCTTGTCGCCGATCTTGTCGGTCAGCGCCTTCCAGCCTTCGAAATCGTCCTCGCCCATGCCGTCCTCGATCGACAGGATCGGGTAGCGCGCCGCGAGGTCGGCGAGGTAATCTGCCATTTCGTGCGGGGAAAGCGACTTGCCCTCGCCGACCATCTCGTACCGGCCGCCCTTGAAGAATTCGGTCGCCGCGCAATCCAGCGCCAGCATCACGTCCTCACCCGGCTTGTACCCGGCGCGCTCGATGCTCTGCATGATGAAGTCAAGCGCGTCGATCGTGCTGTTCAGCGCCGGGGCGAAGCCGCCCTCGTCGCCGACCGACGTCGACAGGCCCTTTTCCGACAGGCCCTTCTTGAGCGTGTGGAAGATTTCCGAACCACAGCGGACCGCCTCGGCGATGCTGTCGGCGCCGACCGGCATCACCATGAATTCCTGGAAATCGATCGGGTTGTCGGCATGTTCGCCGCCATTGATGATGTTCATCATCGGCACGGGCAGCAGATGTGCCGACACGCCGCCGACATAGCGGTACAGCGGCAGGCCGCGGGCATCCGCCGCCGCCTTGGCCACCGCCAGGCTGACGCCGAGGATCGCGTTCGCGCCCAGACGTCCCTTGTTCTCGGTCCCGTCGAGCTGGATCATCGCCTCGTCGATGTCGCTCTGGTCCTCGGCATCCATGCCCAGCACCGCTTCGGCGATGTCGCCGTTCACCGCCTCGACCGCGCCCAGCACGCCCTTGCCCAGATAGACCGACTTGTCGCCATCGCGCTTCTCGACCGCTTCGTGTGCGCCGGTCGACGCGCCCGACGGGACCGCGGCACGGCCGAAGCTGCCATCTTCCAGCAGCACATCGACCTCGACGGTCGGGTTGCCGCGGCTGTCGAGAATCTGGCGGCCATGCACCTGAATGATTGCGGTCACGTAACGACTCCTTCTATCGCCGTGGGAACGGCCTGATCGCGGTCCCTCTATCCATTCGGGCAGCCCCTCGCAAATCCTCTCCGCCCGACGGAACCGCGTCGATGCCGCATGGTTTTCCTACCGAAACGAAGAAAGGATTCGTCATGACCGACTTCAATCGGCCCGGCACCTCGCCGACGACTAACGACACCGGGGTCGTCCTCGACACCGATCTCGCCCCCGTGACCGGCACCACCGCCGGAACCGTGGGCACGACGACCGACAGCGCGACCGAAACCGCGGTCGGCGCGAAGCAGACGCTGAAGGACGAAGCGTCGAGGCTGTCGGCAAAGGCGACCGACAAGGCTCGCGGGTTGGTCGACGAGGGCAAGGCGCGGGCGACCAGCGCGCTCGACGAATTCTCCAAGCTGATGGACGACGCCGCCGGAACCGTCGATGAAAAGCTGGGCGAGCAGTATGGCCAGTACGCCCGTTCGGCGGCGCAGGCGATCTCGGGCTTCTCGGACGGCCTGCGCGGCAAGGAGGTCGAAGACCTGCTGGCCGACGCACGCGAATTCGTGCGCAAGAGCCCGGCGATCGCGATCGGCACCGCCGCCGCGCTCGGTTTCGTGCTGGCCCGCGTCGTGAAGGCCGGGGTCGACACCGATCCCGCCATCCCGTCGACCAAGGGCTGACCCCGACCATGGGGGATGAGGGGCTGGGAACGGTCGTTACCCGCGTCGTCGACGATGCCAGGGCCTATGCCCGGGCGGAGGTGACGTTGTGGAAGACGGTGGCCGGTACGCGCGGGTCGCAGGCGGGCATCGCCGCCGGCCTCGCGGTCGGCGCGGTGGTGATCGCCCTGTCGGCGGTCACCGCGTTGCTGGTCGGCGCGATCCTGTCGCTGCGGCCGGTCATGGGTCCGGGCTGGGCCACGCTGCTGGTCGTCGTCGTCGCGTTCGGGATCGCCGGCATACTCGGCAAGCTGGCGGCCAGCGGGTTCAAGCGCGTCTTCGCGCCGCTGGGAGACAGATCATGATCCCGCCCACCCTTGCCGCCGCGCAGGCCGACGTGCTGGTCAAACGCGCCCGGCTGAAAGCCAGTATCGCCGAGGCGAAGCACCGCCTGTCGCCTGCCACGATCGCGTCGGGCGTCGCCGACGACCTGCGCGACAAGGCGGAGGACGGTGTCGCACTTGTCCGCGAACGGCCCGGCGTCGCCGCCGGCATCGCCACCGGCATCGTCGCGCTGCTCGCCCGCAAGCGGATCGCGCGACTGTTCCACCGCGACGCCCCGCCCCCATCGCCCTTGCCCCCGACCGTCCCGAACAAGGAATAGCATCATGAGCGAACTCAAGAACGCCCCGACGGCGACCACCACCAACCCCGGCACGATCGACACGATCAGGGACAAGGCGTCGACCGCCGCCCACGCGACCAGCGATGCGGCCCACGACGCCGCCAAGCGCGCCTCGGATGCTGCGCACGATGCCGCCCGGGCTGCGTCGGACACGATCGAGACCAGCCCGCTCGCCGTGCTGGCCGGCGGCCTTGCGCTGGGCGCCGTTCTCGGCGCGCTGCTGCCGCGCACCGCGCAGGAAACGAAGGCGCTGGCCCCGCTCGGCAAGAAGCTGTCGGCCGCCGCGACGGCCGCCGCCGCTACCGCGCGTGACGTGGGCAAGGAACAACTGACCGCCGCGCTGCCCAGCAAGGACGGCGCGAAGGAACAGCTGCGCACCGTGTTCAGCAACGTCGTGCAGGCCGCCACCGACAGCGGCAAGAGCGCGATCAAGGGCTGATCGCCGCGCCGCAACCAGTTTAAGGGTTGAAGGGTACGCTCCGTCCGCTATGCGACGGGGCGTATCTTTTTTTGCACTGCGGGAACGATCATGAGCAAACTCCACCTCGTCTTCGGCGGCCGCGTCACCGATCCGCGCACCCTCGATTTCGCCGACCTGAAGGCGATCGACGTCGTCGGCGTGTTCGGCGACTATGCCAGCGCCGAAAAGGCATGGCGCGCCGCCGCCCAGCGGACGGTCGACGACGCCGAGATGAAATATGTCGTGGTGCACCTGCACCGCCTGCTCGAACCTGAACTGCCGGCGGCGTAAAGACCACGCCCAACCCGTTGGGTTCGAGCAGCTTCGAGCGAAAGTCGGGAAGCGTTCGTCGAGAACGTCCCGTTTGGGGCACCCACTTCTCGACTACGGTTCTCGACAGGCTCGAACCTACGCTCGAAGCAAACGGATCGGAATAAAAAAGGCTGAGACGCCCTACTCCGCGGCGACTCGCCCCCCGCCCCAGCGCCACCGCAACAGCGGCCGCAGCAGCACCATACCCGCGACAAACCCGCCGGCATGCGCCGCCCCCGCGATCGGCATGCCGCCCCCGGCGCTCGCCCAACCGATCGCCATGTTGAACAACGTCCAGCTCACCCCCAGCCATACTGCATGGACGACATGCGCAGGCACCGGCCCGATCGCCCTGGCCCGTCCGCTGCCGAACAACAGCGCATAGGCACCGATCAGCGCCGAGATCGCCCCGCTCGCCCCGATCATCGGCACGGGCGAGGTCGGGTCGACCGCCCACTGCGCCGCGACCGCCGCATAGGCCCCGACCAGCAGCAGCACCAGCACCCCGCGCAGTCCCACCGCGCGCTGCGTCGGCGTACCGACGATGGCGAGGGTCAGGAGGTTGAAGCCCAGATGCAGCCACCCGTCATGGATCAGCATGGCGGTAAGCGGCGTCAGCCAGACCGGCACGTCCGGTCCGCCCGCATCGGCCCCGACGCGCAGCGGAATGAACCCGCCCAGCCCGGCGGCCAGATCGACCCAACCCGTCAGGATCAGCACCGCGCCGACAAGCGCGATCAGTCCGCCGATCGCGAGGATCGCGGGGGACGGACGCCGTTCGAACATGGAGGGTTCCTAGATGAATTCGATCTTCGATATCTGGTAGTATCGGTCGCCCGACGGCACCGTCACCTCGACATCGTCGTCGACCTTGCGCCCGATCAGCGCACGGCCCATCGGCGAATTGTACGAAATGCGGCCCGACTTCGCGTCCGCCTCGGTCTGGCCGACGATCTGGTAGACCACCGTCTTGTCGTCCTCGTCGAGCAGCGTGACGGTCGCGCCGAACACGACCTTGTCGCCCGACAGGTCGCGCGGGTCGATCACCTGCGCACGCGACAGCTTGTCCTCGATATCGGCGATCGACGCCTCGATCTGGCCCTGCCGTTCCTTCGCCGCATGATATTCGGCGTTTTCCGACAGATCGCCGTGCGCGCGGGCTTCCTCGATCGCGTCGATGATCTGCGGTCGTTCGACCTTCAGTTGCTTGAGGTGCACCGTCAGGCGGTCATAGCCCTCCTGCAACATCGGCATCTTTTCGACCGTCGCCATCGCGCCGCGCGTCCCTTTTGTCATTGCCCCCTTCGAACGGACGGACCACCGGTCCGCCCGCTCGCAACATGATGCTGATGGGGATCAGTTGTGCGATTGCGAATAATAGGACTGCAACGGCCGCACTTCAAGGGACCGGGCCGCCAGCGCCTGAATGGCCTGCGCCACCGCGACGCTGGCCGGGGCCGTCGTGAAATACGGCACCTTCTGCAACTGGGCCGACGCGCGGATCGATTCCGAATCCTTGAGCGACTGCCACCCCTCGGTCGTGTTGAAGATCATCGCGATGTCGCCGTCGAAGATCCGGTCGACGATATGCGGCCGCCCCTGCGCCACCTTGTTCACCCGCTCGACCGGCACGCCGTTCTCCGCAAGGTAATCGGCGGTCCCGCTGGTCGCGACGATCCGGAACCCCATCTCCACCAGCAGCTGTACGCCCGGCAGGATGACCGGCTTGTCGCCATGCTTCACCGATACGAACACCGTGCCGCTCTCGGGCAGGACGATGCTGGCGCCCAGCTGCGCCTTAGCGAACGCGGTGGCAAAATCGCTATCGATTCCCATGACTTCGCCGGTCGACTTCATTTCGGGTGACAGCACCGGATCGACCCCGGGAAAGCGCCCCCATGGGAATACCGCCTCCTTCACCGCGACATGGCCGATGTTGCGGTCGATCACCGGCAGCGTGGCCAGCTTCTCGCCCGCCATCACCCGCGCCGCGATCTTGGCGACGGGCGTGCCGATCGCCTTGGCGACGAACGGCACCGTGCGGCTGGCGCGCGGATTGACCTCGATCAGGTAGACATTGCCGTCCTTGACCGCGAACTGGATGTTCATCAGGCCCTTGACGTTCAGCGCCCTTGCCAGCGCCACCGTCTGCCGCTCGATCTCGGCGATCGTTTCGGCCGACAGCGAATGCGGCGGCATCGAACATGCGCTGTCGCCCGAATGGACGCCCGCTTCCTCGATATGCTGCAACACGCCCGCCACGACGACGTCGTCGCCATCGGCGATCGCATCGACATCGACCTCGATCGCGTCGCGCAGATACTGGTCGATCAGCACCGGGCTGTCCCCCGACACCTGCACCGCGGTCTGGATATAGTCGTCGAGCTGCTGCAGCGAATCGACGATCTCCATCGCCCGCCCGCCCAGCACATAGCTGGGCCGCATCAGCACCGGATAGCCGATCCGCTCGGCGATCACCGCCGCCTCGTCGCGGCTACGCGCCAGGCCATTGGCCGGCTGCAACAGCCCCAGCGAAGTGACCAGATCAGCGAAGCGCTCGCGATCCTCGGCGAGGTCGATCGAATCCGGCGTGGTGCCGAGGATCGGGATACCCGCAGCCTCCAGCGCGCGGGCAAGGTTCAGCGGCGTCTGCCCGCCGAACTGCACGATCACCCCGACCAGTTCGCCCTTCGACGCCTCGACATGCAGGATTTCCAGCACGTCCTCGGCGGTCAGCGGCTCGAAATACAGCCGGTCGGACGTGTCGTAATCGGTGCTGACCGTCTCCGGGTTGCAGTTGACCATGATCGTTTCATAGCCGGCGTCACTCAGCGCGAAGCAGGCATGGCAGCAGCAGTAATCGAATTCGATCCCCTGCCCGATCCGGTTCGGTCCGCCGCCCAGGATGACGATCTTGCGCCGGTCCGACGGCACGCTCTCGTCCTCGGGCTCGCCGAAGGTCGGCGCCTCGTAGGTCGAATACATGTAGGGCGTCTTCGCCTCGAACTCGGCGGCGCAGGTGTCGATCCGCTTGAACACCGGCCGCACGCCCAGCTTGTGCCGATGCTGGCGCACCTCGTCCTCGGTCACGCCGCCGGTCATCATCTTGACGACCTCGTGAATCAGGCCCGATCCACGGGCGATGCCGCGCTCCATGCCGCGCAGATTGGCCGATTGCAGCGCCAGCCACGCCAGCCGCTTGTCGGAAAAGCCCATCGACTTGAGCTTGCGCATGCCGGCCGCGTCCTGGGGCAGGCCGTTGGTGCAGACTTCGGTCTCCGCCGCGACGATCTCCGCGATCCGTTCGAGGAACCAGGGATCATATTTGGCGATCGCGTGGACTTCGGCGACGGTGAAGCCTTCGCGCAGCGCCTGCGCGGCCACCAGCAGCCGGTCCGGCGTCGCGACGGCCAGCGCCGCCTCGATCTCGGCGCGCGGCGCCCCGGCCAGCCGCTCGACATTGTTGAAGCCCGACAGGCCCGTCTCCAGCCCCCGCAGCGCCTTCTGCATCGATTCGTGGATGTTGCGGCCAATCGCCATGACCTCGCCGACCGACTTCATCGCGGTCGACAGCACCGCCTGCGACCCCTTGAACTTTTCGAAGGCGAAGCGCGGGATCTTGGTGACGACATAGTCGATCGTCGGTTCGAACGATGCCGGCGTCGCGCCGGTGATGTCGTTGTCGATCTCGTCCAGCGTATATCCCACCGCCAGCTTGGCGGCGACCTTCGCGATCGGGAAGCCCGTCGCCTTCGACGCCAGCGCGGATGAACGCGACACGCGCGGGTTCATCTCGATGACGATCAGGCGGCCGTCCTTCGGATTGACCGCGAACTGTACGTTCGAACCCCCTGTTTCCACACCGATTTCGCGCAGGACCGCGATCGATGCGTTACGCATGATCTGATATTCCTTGTCGGTCAGCGTCAGCGCCGGCGCGACGGTGATCGAATCGCCGGTATGGACCCCCATCGGATCGATATTCTCGATCGAACACACGATGATGGCATTGTCCGCGCGATCGCGGACGACCTCCATCTCATATTCCTTCCACCCGAGCAGCGATTCCTCGATCAGCACCTCGGTGGTCGGCGACGCGTCCAGCCCTTCACGGACGATCTTCAGGAATTCGTCGCGATTATAAGCGACACCGCCACCGGTCCCGCCCAGCGTGAACGACGGGCGGATGATCGCGGGCAGCCCGACATGCGCCAGCCCCGCCAGCGCCTCCGCCTCGCTGTGCGCGATATGGCTGCGCGCGGATTCGAGGCCGATCCTGTCCATCGCGACCTTGAACTTCTGACGGTCCTCGGCCTTGTCGATCGCCTCGGCGTCCGCACCGATCATCGTCACGCCGAACTTTTCGAGCGTGCCGTCGTTGGCCAGCGCCAGCGCGGTGTTCAGGGCGGTCTGCCCGCCCATCGTCGGCAGGACGGCGTCGGGCCGCTCCTTCTCGATGATCTTGGCGACGATCGCGGGCGTGATCGGCTCGACATAGGTCGCGTCGGCCAGTTCCGGATCGGTCATGATCGTCGCGGGGTTGGAATTGACGAGGACGATGCGATAGCCCTCCTCCTTCAACGCCTTGATCGCCTGCACGCCCGAATAATCGAACTCGCAAGCCTGCCCGATGACGATCGGCCCCGCGCCGATGACGAGGATGGACGAAATGTCAGTGCGTTTTGGCATGTTACTTTGCTCGCGTATTTACGGAGGTCCAGCTTTTTCCGTCCAGGACGAAAGCTTTCTCAATCTGCATATTCTGATTTTCACCCAACCCGCGCACCCAATAGCGGACGTAATGACCGGGCTTTTTCCGGTATTCTTGACATTCCACTAAGATCATTGATCCGGCAGGTACTGCACCAACGAACCTTCCGCACAGGTTTCCAGACAAATTTACTGCTAGAGCAATATCTTCTGCCTGCTGCGTAGATAGTGTTGAAATCAAGTGCTCAGGGTCATTCCGTTGATCCGTATTAACCGGCAATCTACCGCTCTCACGAGCTTCCATTTCTGCAATTCGTTCGTGCATCGCATTACTACGGATCTCGGCGAGACGCCGTTCGTAAATTTCGTCCGCAGTCTCTTCACGAGAGCAAGCAACAGTCCCGAAAGCCAACATGAGCGAAAGTACTACTTTCACCGCATCATCCCCACGAACCGCTCGAACAGGTAGAAGCTGTCCTGCGGTCCCGGCGATGCCTCGGGGTGATACTGGACCGAAAACGCGCGGCCACCGTCAACTTCGATGCCGGCGTTCGACCCGTCGAACAGCGACACATGCGTCTCGCGGACATTCGCCGGCAGGCTGTCGCGCTCGACTGCGAAGCCGTGGTTCATGCTGGTGATCTCGACCGCGCCGTCCGACAGCCGCTTGACCGGATGGTTCGCGCCGCGATGCCCCTGATGCATCTTGGTCGTGGTCGCTCCCACCGCGAGTCCGAGGAGTTGGTGGCCCAGACAGATGCCGAACAGCGGCTTGCCGGTCTCCAGCAGCTTGCGGATCACCGGCACCGCATATTCGCCGGTCGCGGCGGGATCGCCCGGACCGTTCGACAGGAAGATGCCGTCGGGGTTCGCCGCCATGACCTCGTCATAGGTCGCGGTGGCGGGTAGCACGGTTACTTCGGCACCCGCGTGAACAAGGTTGCGGAAGATATTGCGTTTGCTGCCATAATCGATCGCTACGACGCGCGGACGCGATGGAGCTTGCGCGGCAGCTTCGCCAATTTCGGCGCCAGTGCTGTCGTCATAGCCCTTGCCCAGATGCCATGCGCCACCCTGCCATCCGTAATGCGTCTCGCACGACACGGTCCGGGCCAGATCCATGCCCTCCAGCCCCGGCCACGCCTGCGCCCGCTCCAGCAACGCCGGGATATCGAACTCGCCGCTTGCCGAGTGCGCGATCACCCCGTTCGGCGCCCCGCCCTGCCGGACGCGGCGCGTCAGCGCCCGCGTATCGATCCCCGCCAGCCCGATCCGGTTGTGCCGCGCCATCCATGCGTCCAGATGCTCGCTGGAGCGGAAGTTGGACGGTGCGGTCACGTCCTCGCGGACGATCATGCCCAGCGCATGGGGGTCGTTGGCCTCGACATCGTCGACGTTGGTGCCGGTGTTGCCGATGTGGGGAAAGGTGAAGTTGATGATCTGTCCGGCGAAGGACGGATCGGTCATGATTTCCTGATAGCCGGTCATGGCGGTGTGGAAGCACACCTCGCCCACCGCCGCGCCTTGCGCACCGAAGCCACGGCCCCACAGCACGTCGCCATTGGCAAGGACCAGAACACCCGTAGCTCCGTCGGGCATGGCGAATGGCTTGGCGTCGGCCATGATGGGCGGGCACTCCTGGGTAAATCTGATGATGTCGCTAAGCCGTGGCGGCTAGTGGCATGGGACGCTTGCGTCAATCCTGTGATCGCCCGCCGATTGCGGCTATGACCATTCGCTTCTCCAAACGAACGATATCGGAACCGCCATGATTCGCGACACCATCAAGGACGCGCTGGTCACCGCCATGAAGGGCGGGGACAAGGAAACGACCGCCACGATCCGCCTGATCCAGTCGTCGATCAAGAACCGTGATATCGAGGCGCGCACCGGCAAGGCGCCCGACAGCGACGACGCGCTGGTGGTCGAAGTTCTGCAGAAGATGGTCAAGCAGCGCCGGGAATCGATCGAGATGTACGAAAAGGGCAACCGCCCCGAACTCGCCGCCGCCGAGGCACGCGAAGTGACCGTCATCGAACGCTTCCTGCCCGCCCAGATGGACGATGCGCACACCGCCGCCGCGATCGAGGCGATCAAGGCCGATCTGGGTGCCTCGGGCATGAAGGACATGGGCCGCGTCATGGCCGAACTGAAGAGCCGCCACGGCAGCGAACTCGACATGAGCAAGGCTAGCGCCGCGGTGAAGTCGGCGCTAAGCTGACCGGCCGGTAGCGGGCGCCCGAGACACAGGAAGCCATGACCCTATCCCCCCAGTTCCTCGACGAGTTGCGCACCCGCACGACGCTGTCGGCGCTGGTCGGCAAGTCGGTCAAGCTCCAGCGCTCGGGCAACGAGCACAAGGCCTGCTGCCCGTTCCATACCGAGAAGACGCCCAGCTTCTGGGTCAATGACGACAAGGGCTTCTACCACTGCTTCGGCTGCGGCGCGCATGGCGATGCCATCCGCTGGATGACCGACCAGCGTGGCCTGCCCTTCATCGACGCGGTTAAGGAACTGGCCGCCGCCGCCGGCATGGAAATGCCCGCACAGGACGCGCGCTCCGCCCGGCAGGCCGAGCGCGCCAAGGGCCTGCACGAGTTGATGGCGGATGCGCAGACATGGTTCGCCGACCGGCTGGGCGACGAAGGCGGCATTGCCCGCGACGCGCTGGCGAAACGCGGGATCAAGCCCGAAACGGCGCGCGCGTTCGGCATGGGCTTCGCCCCCGATGCGCGCGGCCGGTTGAAGGCGGCGTTGGCGTCCTATGGCGATCCGATGCTGGTCGAATCGGGCATGCTGATCTCGGTCGAGGGCAAGGACCCCTACGACCGGTTCCGCGGACGGTTGATGATCCCCATCCGCGACGCCCGCGGCCGCACCATCGCCTTCGGCGGCCGCATCCTCGGCGATGGCGAGCCCAAGTATCTGAACTCGCCCGAGACCCCATTGTTCGACAAGGGGCGCACCCTCTACAACATCGATCGGGCACAGACCGCCGCGCGCAAGGCGAAGCGGGTCATCGCGGTCGAAGGCTATATGGACGTCATCGCGCTGGCGCAGGCCGGTTTCGACGAGGTCGTGGCCCCGCTCGGCACCGCGCTGACCGAGCATCAGCTCGAACGGCTGTGGCGGATGGCCGACGTGCCCATCCTGTGCTTCGACGGCGACGCGGCGGGAATCAAGGCCGCGCGCCGCGCCGCCGAACGCGCGCTGCCGCTGCTGCAACCGGGCAAGAGCATCGCGATCGTCACCATTCCCGACGGCATGGACCCCGACGATCTGGTACGCGCCGAAGGGCCGCAGGCGTTCGAGGACTTGCTGGCCCGCCGCGAATCGCTGTCCGATTTCCTGTGGCGGCTGGAACTGGCGACGTTGCCGCCGGGCGCCGGCCCCGACGAACGCGCCGCGTTCGAACACGAACTCGCCCGCCTCGCCGGGACGATCACGCACGAAGGCATCCGCCGCGAATATTTCCGCACCTTCAAGGACCAGTTCTTCGCGCTGTTCGGTGCGAAGGACCGCCGCCTGCGCATCGTCGCCAACGACATGGCGGCGGCGGCGGACGTCAAGGAGGTCGATCTCGTCTTCGCCTTCCAGCGCGCGGTGCTCATGGGGCTGATGCAGCATGTCGACGTGCTGACCCGCCACTGCGAGCTGATCGCGCAGTTGCCGATCACGAACCAGCAGCTGATGCGCTGGCGCAACCACCTGATCGACCTTGCCATCTATCGCAGCGACCTGACCGAGAGCCTGCTGACGGACACGATCGCGGCCGACCGGCAGCTGGTCGACATGGCGCGGCGGAACAAGGAAACCGACCTCGCCTTCAGCTTCTGGATGCGTGGTGTCGAGCCCGCGGTCGCCGAAACCGACCTGCTGCGCGTGATCCAGATCCTGGTCGACGAACAGGCATGCCGCCGTGCCGAAAACGCGGCAGCGGAACGCTGTCGGCAGGACACGACCGAACATACCTTCGCCGCCTATCAGCAGGCGCGTTCGGACCATGCGGCGGTCCATGCGCGTATCCGCGACTGGATGGAGGAACTGGACGAGGCCGCTTGATCCCCGTCCGGGTGCTACCCATATCGCCGCCATAGAATTGCCCCGAATCCATTGTCGCCCCGATCATTGCACGCTCTTGGCTTGCAAAACGCGCGGGCTCGGACGAAGACGACGGGTAAAATGGCGCGAACGACGCGCTGCGTGATTTTGTTTGAGGGTTATTGATGGCCAAGGCGAATGGTGGCGGCGACGACACGATCGATACCGGCGACGCGCCGCTGATCGACCTGAACGAAGGGTCGATCAAGAAGCTGGTCGCCCGTGCGAAGAAGCGCGGCTACATCACCGTTGACCAGCTGAACGAGATGCTGCCGCAGGATCAGATGACCTCGGAGCAGATCGAGGACATCATGTCGGCGCTGAACGACATGGGCGTCAACGTCGTCGAGAACGAGGACGCGGGCGAGGACGGCGAAGGCGACGAGCGCGCCAAGCAGGACGAGGACGGCGACGACGAGACCACGACCGACCAGGACGATGCCGCCGCCGCGTTCGAGCCCGTAAAGAAGAAGGAAACGGTCGACCGCACCGACGATCCGGTGCGGATGTACCTGCGCGAGATGGGCGCGGTCGAGCTGCTGAGCCGCGAGGGCGAGATCGCCATCGCCAAGCGGATCGAGGCCGGTCGCGACACGATGATTTTCGGCCTGTGCGAATCGCCGATCACGTTCAACGCGATCATCGGCTGGTCGACCGCGCTCAACGAAGGCACGATGCAGCTGCGCGAGATTCTCGATCTCGACGCAATGCTGTCGAAGGACCCGGCGCCTGAGTCGTTGTCCGACGACGAGGATGCCGACGACAATGGCGAGATTTCCGCCAAGAATGCCGGTCCGGCGTTCAAGGAAGAGGAAGAGCCCGAGGAAGCGTCGGTCGACGAGGACGAGGAAGGCGGCGAACGCCGTGCTCCGCGTCCCAGCGACGACGATGACGAGGACAACACCCTCAGCCTTGCGCAGATGGAAGAACAGCTCAAGCCGCAGGCTTTGGAGAAGTTTGCCAGCATCACTGCCATCTTCAAGAAATTCTCGAAGATGCAGTCGCAGCGGCTCGACGCCATGGCGACCGGGGATGGCCTGAGTACTGCCGAGGAACGCAAGTACCAGAAGCTGCGCGAGGACCTGACCGCCGAGGTCGAGAGCGTCCAGTTCCATCAGGCGAAGATCGAGTATCTCGTCGACCAGCTCTATGCCTATAACCGGCGCCTGACCGCGCTGGGCGGTCAGATGCTGCGTCTGGCCGAGCGCCACAAGGTACCGCGCAAGGCGTTCCTCGACAGCTATGTCGACCATGAGCTGGACGAACAATGGCTGTCGTCGGTCGCGACGATCGACAAGAAGTGGAAGGCGTTCGTCGAGAACGAAGGCGCCGCCGTCGACCGTATCCGCACCGAAATCGCCGAGATCGCGCAGCAGACCGGCATGGCGCTGGGCGAGTTCCGCCGCATCGTCAACATGGTGCAGAAGGGCGAGCGCGAGGCGCGGATCGCCAAGAAGGAAATGGTCGAGGCGAACCTGCGGCTCGTCATCTCGATCGCCAAGAAGTACACCAACCGCGGGCTGCAGTTCCTCGACCTGATCCAGGAGGGCAACATCGGCCTGATGAAGGCGGTCGACAAGTTCGAGTATCGCCGCGGCTACAAGTTCAGCACCTATGCGACGTGGTGGATCCGGCAGGCGATCACCCGCTCGATCGCCGATCAGGCGCGGACCATTCGTATCCCGGTCCACATGATCGAGACGATCAACAAGCTGGTCCGCACCAGCCGCCAGTTCCTGCACGAACAGGGCCGCGAACCGACGCCGGAGGAAATGGCCGAACGCCTTTCCATGCCGCTGGAGAAGGTTCGCAAGGTGATGAAGATCGCCAAGGAGCCGATCAGCCTCGAAACGCCGATCGGCGACGAGGAGGATTCGCATCTGGGCGACTTCATCGAGGACAAGAACGCGATCATCCCGGTCGACGCCGCGATCCAGGCGAATTTGAAGGAAACGGTCACCCGCGTCCTCGCCAGCCTGACTCCGCGCGAGGAACGGGTGCTGCGCATGCGCTTCGGCATCGGCATGAACACCGATCACACGCTGGAAGAGGTCGGCCAACAGTTCAGCGTGACGCGCGAACGTATCCGCCAGATCGAGGCGAAGGCGTTGCGAAAGCTCAAACATCCGAGCCGCAGCCGCAAGATGCGCTCCTTCCTCGACCAGTGATCCAGCCCGCCCCGGTGCTTACCAAAGCACCGGGGCGGTTCGTTTCGGGACGGTTTCGAACCGCGTAACTGCTTGGTCATCGCGGTTAAATCCGCGGCAACCCTGTTCCTACGCGCTTGGGTTATCTATTGCCGTCATACCGATGATCGAACGGGCGGCGCCCGGGCACGATCATGGGAGCCGGCGGTTGATAGTGGCGATTGCGAAGACGGATGGTTGCGGCGCGGCGGAACGGCTGTCGCGGATCGTTCTGGCCGACGGCAGCGCAGGGCACGATGCGCCGATCCGGCTGGCACGGGCCGACGCGCTGCTTCGCGATGTCGCCGACGCGTTGCACCAGCTCTGCTCGCTGCATGGCCGCCATCCGGGCGTCGTCGACCATGCCGCGCGCTGCGATCCGCATCCGGCGGCCGGCGACTGGCTGCAACAGGCGGCGGCCGCCTTTGCCGACGAGCGGGCCTATCTGATCCGCGTGTCGGCCGCCGCCGGCCCGCCGCCCGGCACGCCGGGACAGGCCGCCGCCGAAGCCGCGCTGGCGGCGCAGCGTCATGCCATCGACCTGCTATCGCGCTCGGTCCGGCCGGGCTGCGCGCTGGGTGCGGCGATCGGCGTCACGCTCGACTGGCCATCGATCCGCCGCCCGCTCGACGCCGCCGCTGTCCGGCTGGGACTGGAAACGCTGCCCAATGCCCTGCCCTCCCCTGCCCATACCCTGCGGCTGGTCGACGCCATCGCCGCCGAGGCCCCGGTCGAACGCGCGATGACCTTCGGGTTGCAGCAGTTGCTGGCGCAGCATCGCGGGCTGTGGGACCTGCTGGTCGCCCGCGCGGAAAGCCGCGGCTAGCGTACCGTGCCGTCCCCGCCTATCGTCGCAACCATGACGACCAAAACGGCAATGCGCTTCGAGGGAACCGATGGATATGTCGCGACCGACGACCTGAAGGTCGCGGTCAATGCCGCGGTGACGCTGCGCCGGCCGCTCCTGGTGAAGGGCGAGCCCGGCACCGGCAAGACCGTGCTGGCGCAGGAGATCGCGCGGGCGGTCGGTGCGCCGCTGATCGAATGGAACGTCAAATCAACCACCCGGGCACAGCAGGGGCTGTACGAATATGATGCCGTGGCGCGGCTGCGCGACGGTCAGCTCGGCGATCCGCGCGTCCACGACATCGCCAACTATATCCGGCGCGGCAAATTGTGGGATGCATTCGCCAGTCCGACGCTGCCCGTGCTGCTGATCGACGAGGTCGACAAGGCGGATATCGAATTTCCCAACGACCTGCTGCACGAGCTCGATCGCATGGCGTTCGACGTCTACGAAACCGGCGAACGGGTGACCGCCCGCGAACGGCCGATCGTGGTCATCACGTCGAACAACGAAAAGGAACTGCCCGACGCGTTCCTGCGCCGTTGTTTCTTTCACTATATCCGCTTCCCCGACCGCGCGACGATGCAGGCAATCCTCGACGTGCATTTTCCGGGGATCCAGACGTTGCTGGTCAACCGCGCGCTCGACCTGTTCTTCGCGGTGCGCGACACGCCGGGGCTGAAGAAGAAGCCGTCGACCAGCGAGTTGATCGACTGGCTCAAGCTGCTGCTCCATGACGACATGCCGCTGGAGGTGCTGGCGTCGCATGATCCGGCGAAGGCGATACCGCCGCTGCACGGCGCGCTGCTGAAGAACGAGGCCGACGTGATGCTGTTCGAACGGCTCGCCTTCCTCCACCGCCGGAACGGCTGACGCGCGGCAAGCCGTTCTGCGTACACGGCAAACCCCGGCGCAAACCGGTCGTTAGCCGTATTCGCCAACCGGTTGGCGACGATCGGTCGCCACAATCGGCCTCATGTTCGGTTCGCTTGTCCGGGGCCTGTTGCTCCTCCTCTTCGCCGGTGCCGCCAGCTTCCCGCTCGGGGCGCGGTCGCTGCTAGATTATGTCGGGCAGTGCGTCCCCTTCGCGCGGGCCGCCTCGGGGGTGCAGATCTACGGCGACGCCTGGACCTGGTGGGGCCAGGCCGATGGCCGCTATCCGCGCGGGCATACGCCGCGGGTCGGCGCGGTACTGGCTTTCGAAAAGACGTCGCGCCTGCCGCTTGGCCATGTGCTGGTAATCAGCCGCGTGGTCGAACCGCGCGTGGCGATGGTCACCCACGCAAACTGGTCGCGGATCAACGGCGTGCGCGGCGGGGTCGAGCAGGACGTGACCGTGTTCGACGTATCGCGCGCGGGCGACTGGACGCGGGTCAAGGTCTGGTATCGCGACTCGCAGGGGCTGGGCAGTTCGGAATATCCGACCCACGGCTTCATCTATGGCCCACGCCCGGCCGCCCAACTCAGCAGCGCCGCGCCCGACTATGTCGGATCGCTGATCGACGCCTACGCGCGCTAGGCGCTTGGCCGCGTCGGCTTCCCTCGGCTAGACCGGCGCGATGGGGACGGGGGCACGCGGCACGCCTTGGGCGATCGTCGCGATCATCACGCTGGCTGGACTGGTGCTGCGCTGCCTTGCCGCGCGCGGCGGCCTGTGGCTGGACGAGGCGTGGTCGGCGATCTTCGCGCATGACAGCGTGACGCCTGCGGGGGTGCTGCTGCACGTCAACCACGACAACAACCACCATCTGAACACGCTGTGGCTGCAATGGATCGGTCCCGACGCGCCGCCGATGCTGCAACGCGCATTGTCGATCGTCAGTGGTACCGCGACGATCCCGGTCGCGGCGACGATCGCCGCACGGCGCAATCGGGCGGCATCCGTCGTTGCAGCGGTGGCGTTCGCCATTTCGCCCTTCCTGCTGATCTACGGCGCGGAAGCACGCGGCTATGCGCCGATGCTGCTCGCCTTCGTCGTCGCGATCGGACTGGTCGACCGCTGGCTGGCGGAGGATGGAGCGTCGCCGGCGACCGCGCTGGCGCTTGCCGCATTGTTCGGCTGCCTTGCACAGGCGACGATGCTGTTCGGCCTCGTCGCCCTTGGGCTATGGGCGTTGCTCGACCGGACCCGCAGCCCGGTCGCGACGATCCGCGTGTTCGCACTCGCCGCGATCATCGCGGCGCTGCTGGTCGCGCTCGCCTGGGCCGCGGCGGCGAACAGCGCTACCGGCTTCCAGTTCGGCAATCGCGAGGCGCACGACTGGCGCAAATGGGGCATGGCCCTCGACCAGCTCTGGCGCTGGAGTCTCGGCGCGCCGCTGCTCCTGCTGCCGATCGCGGCGATGGCACGGATCGGGCGCGACCGGTTGTGGACGCTGGCATTCCTGACCGTCGTACTGCTGCCGATCGCCATCGGCCTGCTCGCGCTGCCCAATAGCGGCGGTGTCCGCTATTATGCCGTCGCCGTCCCCCCGCTCCTGCTATGCGCCGCTATCGCCCTGCCGACCGCATGGGCGCGCGGCGGCGTCTGGCGCTGGATCGCCGGGGGGATCGCCGCCGTTTTCCTGCTCTGCGCGGTGCTGCACGACGCACAGGTCATCGCGAACCTGCGCGGCGATCCCGGCCGTGCCGTCGCCGTACTGGCCCGCGTCGCGCCGCGCGGAGCAAGCGTATCGGTCGACCATCCGCGCTCGACCGCGATCCTGACCGCGGCCGCCCGGTCACAGCATTATGCCCTGACCCTTGCCGACGGCCCATGCCCGCCGGCCCGCTTCCACTTCGTCGAGCGCGATGGCGACGCTCCCTTCCCCGCGCCGCTGACCCGATGCGGACAAGGCTATCGCATGATCGCACATGGCGACCCGGCGGGACTGTCGGGAACGCACTGGCGCCTGTACGCCGCACTGCGCTAGACCGGCTCCCATGTTCCATTCGTTCGTCGAAGCCCTGCGCCGGGTCGGACTGCCGGTCAGCATCCGCGAACACCTGATGCTGATCGAGGCGATCGATCGCGGCGTCATCGAACCGTCGCTCGATGCCTTCTATCACCTTGCCCGCGCCACCTTCGTCAAGGACGAGGCGATGGTCGACCGGTTCGATCGTGCGTTCGGCAAAGTCTTTGGCGGGATCGCTGCCGCCGCTGGCGTCGAGCCTGCGCGGATTCCTGCCGACTGGCTGCGCGCCGTCGCCGAACGTTATCTGTCGCCGGAAGAAATGGCCGAGATCGCCGCTGCGGGCGACTGGAACCAGTTGATGGACCGCTTGCGCGAGCGGCTGGCCGAACAGGACTCGGCGCATCATGGCGGATCGAAATGGATCGGTACCGGTGGCACCAGCCCGTTCGGCCATGGCGGCTACAATCCGGAAGGGATTCGCATCGGCGGAGAGAGCCGCCACAAGCGCGCGGTAAAGGTCTGGGAAGCACGCGAGTTCCGCAACCTCGACAGCAATCGCGAACTCGGCACCCGCAACCTGAAGGTTGCGCTCCGCCGGCTGCGCCGCTTCGCGCGCGACGGGCTGGCCGATGAACTGGACCTCGACGCGACCATCGCCGGCACCGCCCGGCGCGGCTGGCTGGACATCGCGATGCGGCCGGAGCGGCGCAATGCGGTGAAGCTGCTGCTGTTCCTCGACGTCGGTGGATCGATGGACCCGTTCGTCGAGCGGGTGGAGGAACTGTTCTCCGCCGCCACCGCCGAATTCCGGCAGCTTGAATTCTTCTATTTCCACAACTGCATCTACGAAGGCGTCTGGCGTGACAATCGCCGCCGCTTCGCCGAACGCATCGCGACGACCGAATTGCTGCGAACCTATGGCGCCGATTATCGGCTGGTCGTGGTCGGCGATGCGGCGATGAGCCCGTATGAAATCGTCCAGCCCGGCGGATCGGTCGAGCATCATAACGATGAGGCCGGCGCCGTCTGGCTGCAACGCATGACGGCGCACTGGCGTTCGGCGGCGTGGATCAATCCGGTGCCGCAGCAGCATTGGGAGTGGACGCAGTCGACGCGGCTGGTGCGCGACCTGTTCGCCGACCGGATGTATCCGCTGACGCTGGCCGGACTGGACGACGCCATGCGCGAACTGTCGCGTCGGCGATAGGATCAGAAGCGGTCGACCGCGCGGTGCAGCTTGCGCAAGGTCGCCTGATCGCCCGCCGGGGCCGCCGCCGCTTCCGCCGCCAGCGCCATCAGCCGCACCGCGCCGAAGCTCGCCGCCAGTCCCTTCAGCCGGAACGCCCCGCCGGTCCATTGTTCGGCCTCGGCCGTTTCCATCGTCGCCAGCACCCGTCGCGCACTGTCGACGAACGCGCCGCGCAGTTCGGCGATCAGCTGCGGTTCGTCGCCTACCGCAGCCGCCAGCGTCGCATCGATCGCACCGGGATCATAAGCCATGGCACCCGGTTAGCGCGAACGGGGTTAACGGATCGTTACGGCGCTGTCGCTTGCCATTCGATCGTGATAGACCCCGGGCCATGAACGGGGGTTCGATCACCGGGCTGCATCAGCACCGCCGCGAGGCCGACGATCAGATCGCGGCCGAAGACTATCTGCACGACGAACAGCATTGGCTGGCCGAGGCGGTCGTCGAACCCGAACCGCTGCGCCGTAACTGGATCGCGCCGGTACTGGCCGGGGTCGCCGTAACGGCATGGATCGGCGGGATGCTGGCGTGGAGCGCGCCGTCGCTGCCTGCGCTGGGCCCGGTGGGCATGGCGTCGTTCATCGCCGCGCTGTGCGTGCCGCCGATGCTGCTCGGCATATTGTGGCTGCTGCTGCGTTGGAACAGCCGCAGCGAGGCGCGTCGCTTCGCCGCAACGGCGCAGTCGATGCGTAGCGAGGCGCTGGCGCTCGAACAGGTACTCGAATCGGTTCGCCGGACGCTGGCCGAATCGCGCGCCGAGGTGGTCGACCAGAGCGCGTCGCTGATGATGCTCGGCGACGCCGCGACCGACCGGTTGCGCGGCATCGCCACTGACATGCGGCATCAGGTGACGGCGATCGGCGAGACGACCGCCACGCTCGACCGGATGAGCGCCGTTACCGAACAGCGGCTGGCGACCGTCCTGGCCTCGCTGCCGCGTGCCCATGCCGAAACGGCGGAGATGGCGGCGCTGCTCGACACCACCGGCCTGACCGCAAGCGAACGCGTCGCCGCGCTCGATGCGCAACTGGCGGTCGTCGCCCAGCGCTCACGCGAGGCCGACGAACTGGCCGGCGGTGCCGCGCAGCGGCTGGCGGCGCACATGAACCGGATGGAGGCGACCAGCGAGAGCGCCGGCGCCCGTCTCGAAAGCGTGATCGGCACCATGTCCGGTGCGATCGACGCGGTGCTCGAACGCGCCGCCGCCGCGATCGACGAATCGCGCAAGGCGATCACTGCACAGGGCGACGCGACGATCGCCATGATCGAGGCCAATGGCTCGGCGATCGAACGCGCCGGCCGCGAAGGTGCCGACCTGCTCGCCACCCGCGTCGCCCAGATCGACACGGCGATCCGTACCCTCGCCGGCCAGCTCGACGACCGCCGTCGCGACAGCGAGGCGCTGCTGGCGCTGCTCAACGACGGGCTGGCCGGTGTCGACGACCGGTTCGACCGGCTGCGTACCACCGGCGTCGAACGCGCACAGGCGGTCGCCGGATCGGTCGGTGCGCTGACCCAGGTCGCCGAGGCGCTGGCCGAGGCGCTGGCCAATGGCGACGACACCGCCCGCCGCGTGATCGCGACGGCCGAGGACGTGCTGACCGCGCTGGATGCCGCCGCGCGCGAGATGGACGAGACGCTGCCGGGCGCGCTCGACCGGCTCGATGCCCGCATTGCCGACAGCCGTGCGGTCGTCGCCGGATCGAAGCCCGAATTGCTGGCACTCGTCACCGCGGCCGAAAGCACGCACGACGCGATCGAGGCGATCGCCGGCGTAGTCGAGATGCAGCGCGACACGCTGTCGACCGTGCAGCAGTCGTTGCTCGACACGCTCGATCGCGGCGCCGAGCGGATCGAGGGCGTGCGCACCGTCGTTGACGATACCATCGCCACCACGATCCGCTTTGCCGAGGATGCCGCCCCGCGCCTGTCCGAAGCGATGCTGCGCATCCGCGACACCGCCGAAGCCGCCAGCCAGCAGGCGCGCGATACCCTGTCGAAGGTGCTGCCCGACGCGGCGCGCGACCTCGAGACGCAGGGCGCCCGGGCGCTGGCCAATGCGGTCGATCAAGCGGTGACCGCGCAGGTCGCCGAGCTGTCGACCATCGCCAATCACGCGGTCGCCTCGGCCATTCAGGCATCGGAGCGACTGTCGCGCCAGATGCTCGACATTGCCGATACCAGCAAGCAACTGGACGACCGCATCGCCACCGCGCGTGCCGAACGCGAGGCCGCCGACAGCGACCAGTTCTCCCGCCGCGTATCGCTCCTGATCGAGGCGATGAACTCCGCCGCGATCGACATCGCCCGTTCGCTGTCGACCGACGTGTCGGACACCGCGTGGGCGGCGTATCTGAAGGGCGATCGCGGGGTCTTTACCCGCCGCGCCGTCCGCCTGATCGACAGCGCACAGGCCCGTGAGATTGCGACACTCTACGATCAGGACGATGGCTTCCGCGATCAGGTCAATCGCTACATCCACGATTTCGAAGCGATGCTGCGCCAGATTCTGGGCCTGCGCGACGGATCGCCGATGGGCGTGACGCTGCTATCGTCGGACATGGGCAAGCTGTACGTGGTCCTCGCCCAGGCGATCGAGCGGCTGCGGAGCTGACGACGGCTTTGCCCCGCCCCTTCTGCGTCCCCTCTCCCCCACTCACTCCGTTCGGTTCGAGCAGCTTCGAGCTTGTCGAGAAGCGACGGTCGAGAACTTGGTAGTTTGTGGAAACCCCTTCTCGACTTCGGTTCTCGACATGCTCGAACCTGCGCTCGAAGCAAACGGTAGGAAGGGCGTTGAAAGCCGCTAGAGCATCGAGCGTTTAATCAAGCGCATAGCCGGCGGCGGTGAAGTAGTTGCGACACTCGCCGGGGTCATACAGATTGCAGATAGAGCCAACGGTTTTCCAGAGGTCGTCGATGGTCCTGGCGCC
>NZ_JASCXF010000032.1:0-48261 GCF_030062225.1 Sphingomonas sp. 2R-10 | reverse complement strand
CAACAGCAAATATGGTGCGACCAGCGACCATTCCTCATCACTGACGTCAGACAGATACGACTTGCGGCAAATGCTCATCCAATAACGGATGAATCAAGCCCGCTTCCAAGTCCATAACAGCCTCTAGACTGAATAGGTGCTCGCGTGTGGCCGATCTCAGTCTTTGAACCGCCCCGTGTTTGTCGGAGGCTCCAACTCCTGAGAAGGTGGAGCCTGTATGAGCAAGACGACGAACAAGTTTGCGCCTGAGGTCCGCGAGCGAGCGGTGCGGATGGTGCTGGATCACGAGCGTGACCATCCGTTTCGATGGGCGGCGGTGGTTTCAATTGCGGAGAAGATCGGCTGCGCGCCACAGACGCTGCATGAGTGGCTGAAGAAGACCGAGGTCGACAGCGGCAAGCGCGCCGGGGTTCCCACCGAAATTACCGACAAGCTGAAGGCGCTGGAACGCGAGAACCGCGAGCTTCGCCAGGCCAACGAGATCCTGCGCAAGGCGTCAGCGTATTTTGCTCAGGCGAAGCTCGACCGCCCGTTCAAGCGATGACCGGCTTCATCGATGAGCATCGTGAAGCTTACGGGGTCGAGCCGATCTGCAAGGTGCTGCCGATCGCCCATCCACCTATCACAAGCATGTCGCACAGCGGCAGGATGCTACGCGCCTGTCGGCTAGGGCGCGGGCGGATCTGGCCCTCAAGCCCGAGATAGCCCGTGTGTTCGCCGAGAACTTTGCGGTCTACGGCGTGCGCAAGGTCTGGCGGCAGATGATGCGCAAGGGCTTTGCGGTCGCGCGATGTACCGTGGAACGGCTGATGCGCGATATGGGTCTGGCAGGCGTGATCCGGGGCAAGCCAGTGCGCACGACCATCAGCGACAAGGCAGCGCCATGCCCGCTCGACCACGTGAACCGTCAGTTTCGTGCTCCGGCGCCGAACAGGCTGTGGGTGTCGGACTTTACCTACGTCGCGACCTGGGCGGGGTTCGTTTACGTCGCCTTCGTCATCGATACCTATGCCAGGCGGATCGTCGGCTGGCGCGCCAGCAGGACGGCGCATGCCGGATTCGTGCTGGATGCGCTCGAGCAGGCGCTGCCCGATCATCGATCAGTTCGGCGACAGGCTGCCCGTCTCCACCTTCACGCCGGGACCGAACAGCGGGTGCGTACCGCTCAACATCCTGGGCGAAAACGCGTTCGATCCCGCCGCGCGCCAGTTCTTCATCGCCGACCTGAACAACCTGTATCGCCTGCAACAGCATGTCGTGTCGGGATCGATCTCGGGCGATTTCGGCGCGCTGTTCAGCCTGCCGGGCGGCCCGGTCGGTTTCGCGATCGGTGCCGAATATCGCAAGGAGCAGAGCGACTACACGCCCGATCCGCTGCAACGGGCCGGGGCATTGAAGGATACGGGGCTGGTCGCGCCGTTGCGCGGCGGATTCGACGTCAAGGAAGTCTTTGGCGAATTGCGCGCCCCGCTGCTCAAGGACGTGCCGTTCGCCCGCACGCTGGAGGTCAATGCGGCGCTGCGCAAATCGGATTATTCCACCGTGGGCCGGACGACGGCGTGGCAGGTGAACGGCGTGTGGGCACCCGTGGCGGACGTCCGGTTCCGGGGCGGCTATTCGCAGTCGGTCCGTGCGCCCAACATCAACGAACTGTTCGCGCCGCAGACGGGCATCATCGATTTCGTCAGCGACCCGTGCGATCCCTCCAACATCGTGTTCGGCACGCAGTTTCGCGTCGCCAATTGCCGTGCCGCGCTGACCGCCGCCGGCCTGTCGGCCGCCCGGATCGCGGCGTTCCAGCCGGCCAACGACCTGATCGCCACCTCGGCCCAGTCCGGCTTCACCGGCGGTAATGCGGGGCTGTCGCCCGAGACCGCCAAGACCTGGACCGTCGGCGTCATGATCGCCCCGTCCTTCGTCCCCGGACTGGAGATCAGCGCGGACTGGTACAATATCCGCCTGACCGATGCGGTCAACACGCCGTCGTTGCAGGCAGTCGCCAATCTGTGCGTCGACCAGCCGACGCTCGACAACCCGTTCTGCGCCAACATCGGACGCAGCACGACGACGGGGTACATCAACCGCTTCTTCGTCCGTCCCCAGAACGTCGCGGCGTTCCGTACGCAGGGGCTGGACGTGGTGGTGAACTATCGCTTCGATGCCGGTGCGGCGGGCCTGTTCAACGTCCGGCTGGTCGGCAACTATCTCAACCGGCTGGATTTCGTATCGACGCCGGGCGCCGATCGTTTGAACGATCTGAACAATGCCCGCTATCCCGCCCCCGAATATAGCGGCGTGTTCGACCTGACCTGGACCAAGGGGCCCTTCTCGCTGAACTACGGACTGCTCTATCAAAGTCCGCTGGTGCGGTTTTCGCCGCAGGAAGTGGCCGCCAACCCGACGATCGCCGAGCCGCGGTTCCTCTCGTTTCGCGCGCGCTGGGAACATGATGTCCAGGCATCGGTCGCGGTCAACGATCGGTTCAGCTTCTATGTCGGCGCGAACAACCTGACCGGCAAGGAAGCCGACGTCGCCAGCATCGCGATCCCCTATGGCACCATCGGCCGATTCTATTATGCGGGCGCGCGCATGTCCTTCGGTCGCTCACGCTGACCATGGCCGGGCCGGGTCGTCGCGAACCCGGCCCGGATCAGCCCAGCATCGTCGTCATGACCCGTTTGTAACCTGCGTCGATCCGGTCGCGGGCGTTGTGCCGCCCATCGCTGACCTGCTTGACGCCCGCGCGCCATACCCCGTCGATCAGCGGGCGACCGCCGAAGATCCAGCTGTCGAGCAAGGCGTCGCCGGCCCGGGCGACCATTGCGGGATCGTCGGCGCGCAGGGTGACGATGTCCGCCGGCGCGCCCACGCACAGGCCCGGCGAAGCGCCCCCCAATGCACGCGCGCCGCCGTCCTGGGCCGTCTGCCGGATATGCGCACCCGTGGACCGCCGCGCACCGCCGGCCAGCACGCTGCGGGTCTGCAAGCGCAGCCTCTGCCCATATTCCAGCAACCGCAATTCCTCCGCCGCATCGATGCGCACGTTGGAATCCGATCCGACGCCGAACCGGCCACCCAACGCCATGAAGCGATCGACGGGGAAAAGTCCGTCGCCAAGGTTGGCTTCGGTGATCGGGCACAGGCCGACGACGGCACCGCTGCCCGCCATCGCGCCCAGTTCGGCGTCGCTCGCGTGAGTGGCGTGGACCAGGCACCAGCGACCGTCGACGGCGGCATGGTCGTACAACCACTCGATCGGGCGCGCGCCGCTCCACGCGATGCAGGCATCCACCTCCCCCTGTTGCTCGGCGATATGGATATGCACCGGCACGTCCGGTGCCATCGCAGCCAGCCCGTCGAGTTGCGCCGCCGTCACCGCGCGCAGGCTGTGCGGCGCGATCCCGACCATCGCATCGGGCAGGCCCGCCGCCGCCGCGCGCGTGGCATCGAACAGCCGCGCGAACGCGTCCAGGTCGTTCACGAACCGCCGCTGCCCGTCGGTGGGCGGCTTGGCACCGAAGCCCGCATGGGAATACAGCACCGGCAGCAGCGTCAGCCCGATCCCTGTCTCCTGCGCCGCCTCCACGATCGCATGCGCCATGATCGCCCGGTCGCCATAGGGCGTGCCGTCGCGGTCGTGATGCAGATAGTGGAACTCGCCGACGCGGGTGAAGCCGCCCTCCAGCATCTCGGCATAGGCCAGCGCCGCGATCGCCCGCAGCCCCTCCGGCGTCAGGCGATCGACGAACCGGTACATGATCTCGCGCCACGTCCAGAAACTGTCGCTGCCGTCGCCGGACATTTCGGCAAGCCCCGCCATGCCCCTCTGGAACGCATGGCTGTGGACGTTGGCGAGGCCCGGAATCGCGATCCCCTGGCGATCGTCGCCCGGCTGTGCAGGCACATCGTCGGTCATGGTGGCGATGACGCCGCCGGCTAGCGCCATCCGCACCCGATCCCGCCAGCCATCGGACGTCAGCGCCCGTTCGAACCACAATGCCATCGCTCGCCCCTTCCCGTATGGACAGTCTCTCTTGACTCGTTATGTATATACATTACTGAGGCATGACCATAGCCGATCGGAACGATAGTCGATGCAGTGCGACACAGTCTGGACCAATGCGCGGCTGGCGACGATGCGCCCCGGCGCGCAGGGTCTGGGCGTTATCGAATCGGGCGTTGTCGCCGCCACCGATGGACGGATCGTCCATGTCGGCACCGCCGGCGACGCGCCGACCTTTTCCGCCCGCGAGACGATCGACTGCGCGGGCCGGTGGATCACCCCCGGACTGATCGACCCGCACACCCATCTGGTCTTCGGCGGCGACCGCGCGCACGAATTCGCCCTGCGGCTGGAGGGCGCGTCCTATGAGGACATCGCCCGCGCCGGGGGCGGCATCCTGTCGACGATGACGGCCACGCGGGCCGCGGATCAGGATGAACTGGTCGCCGGCGCGCTGCCCCGGCTCGACGCGATGATCGCCGAAGGCGTCACCACGGTCGAGGTGAAGTCGGGCTATGGCCTGTCGCTCGCCGATGAGGTCAGGATGCTGCGCGCCGCGCGCGCGCTGGGCGACGCACGCCCGGTCGGCATCCGCACGACCTTCCTCGGCGCGCACGCCCTGCCCCCCGAATATGCCGGCGACGCCGACGCCTATATCGCGAACGTGTGCGACGACATGCTGCCCGCCATCGCCGCCGAGGGGCTGGCCGATGCCGTGGACGCCTTTTGCGAAGGCATCGGTTTTTCGGCGGCGCAGACGGCGCGGGTCTTCACCGCGGCGGCGCGCCACGGCCTGCCGGTCAAGCTGCATGCCGACCAGCTGTCGAACCTGCACGGCGGCGCGCTGGCCGCGCGGTTCGGCGCGCTGTCGGCGGATCATCTGGAGCATCTGGACGACGCCGGGGTCGCCGCGATGGCGGCGGCCGGCACCGTCGCCACGCTGTTGCCGGGTGCCTATTATTTCACCCGCGACACGCATCTGCCCCCGGTCGCCGCGCTGCGCGCCGCCGGCGTGCCGATCGCGCTCGCCACCGATTGCAATCCCGGCACCTCCCCCTTCACCTCGCCGCTGCTGGCGATGAACATGGCGGCGACGCTGTTCCGCCTGACGGTCGAGGAATGCCTGCGCGGCATGACCGTCAACGCCGCCGCCGCGCTGGGCCTGTCCGACCGGATCGGGACGCTGGAGGCGGGCAAGGATTGCGACCTCGCCATCTGGGACGTCGAGCAGCCCGCCGAGCTGGTCTACCGCATTGGATTCAACCCGCTGCACCGGCGCATCTGGCGCGGTCGATGACGATCGCGCGGGCCGACAGGGCATTTCCATTCAGAGGAGTCGATATGGCGCATGTGACGTTGAAGCCGGGTGCCGTACCGCTGTCGCAATGGCGCGCGATCCACGAGGGCGCGTCCGCCACGCTCGACCCCGCCTGTGCGCCCGTGGTCGCGGAAAGCGCCGCATCGGTCGCGCGGATCCTCGCACGGCATGAGCCGGTCTATGGCATCAACACCGGCTTCGGCAAGCTGGCGAGCGTCCGCATCGACGACGATAACCTCGCCATCCTCCAGCGCAACATCGTCCTCAGCCATGCCGCGGGCACCGGCGATCCCAGCCCTACGCCAGTGATCCGGCTGATGATGGCGCTGAAGCTCGCCAGCTTCGGCATGGGGGCATCGGGCGTCCGCCCGGCGACGGTCGCGCTTCTGGAAGCGATGCTGACAAACGGGCTGACGCCGGTCGTGCCGTGCCAGGGATCGGTGGGCGCGAGCGGCGACCTTGCCCCGCTCGCGCATATGGCCGCGGCGATGATCGGCATCGGCGACATCATGGTGGGCGAACAGCGTATGTCGGCGGTCGACGCGCTGGCGTCCGCCGGCCTGTCGCCGCTGGAACTGGGACCGAAGGAGGGCCTCGCCCTGCTGAACGGCACGCAATTCTCGACCGCCAACGCGCTCGTCGGCCTGTTCATGGCGGAGCGGCTGTTCCAGTCGGCGCTGCTGACCGGGGCGCTGTCGACCGAAGCGGCCAAGGGATCGGACGCCCCGTTCGACCCGCGCATCCACGCGCTGCGCGGCCATGCCGGACAGATCGAGGTCGCCGCCGCATTGCGTGACCTGATGGCGGGATCGGCCATCCGCGCGTCGCACCGCATCGACGATCCGCGCGTGCAGGACCCTTATTGCCTGCGCTGCCAGCCGCAGGTGATGGGCGCGGCGCTCGACATATTGCGGCAGGCGGCGGCGACGCTGACGATCGAGGCCAACGGCGTATCGGACAATCCGCTGATCTTCGCCGACACCGACGAAGCCTTGTCCGGGGGCAATTTCCATGCCGAGCCGGTCGCCTTCGCCGCCGACATCATCGCGCTGGCGCTGTGCGAGATCGGATCGATCGCGGAACGCCGCGTCGCCATGCTGGTCGATCCGGCGCTGTCGGGCCTGCCCGCGTTCCTGACGCCGCAGCCCGGCCTGAATTCGGGCTTCATGATCCCGCAGGTCACCGCCGCCGCGCTGGTGTCGGAAAACAAGCAGCGCGCCTATCCGGCCAGCGTCGATTCGATCCCGACCTCCGCCAATCAGGAGGATCATGTCTCGATGGCGGCGCATGGCGCGCGTCGCCTGCTCGACATGGCCGCGAACGCGCAGGCCGTCATCGGCATCGAACTGCTCGCGGCGTGCCAGGGCATGGATTTCCACGCGCCGCTGGCATCGAGCGCGCCGCTGACCGCCGCGCGCGAGCATCTGCGCGGCATCGTCCCCACGCTGACGGACGATCGTTATTTCCATCCCGACATGGAGCATGCCAACACGCTGATCCGGTCGGGCAGCCTGATCGCCGCCGCCGGCGTCGCGCTGCCGGGGCTGTAGGCGATGGACTGGCTGCACGTCCGCCGCGGCGACGCGCCGTTGATCGTCACCTTCCCGCATAGCGGCACGGACCTGACGTCGCGCCATACGGACGCGTTCCTGTCGCCGTGGCTGGCGCGCCGCGATGCGGACTGGTGGATCGACCGGCTCTATGCCTTTGCGCACGGGCTGGGCGCGACGACGATCCGCACGGACATTTCCCGCAGCGTGATCGACGTGAACCGCGATCCGTCCGGCGCGTCGCTCTATCCGGGGCAGGCGACGACCGGACTGTGCCCGCTCACCAGCTTCGACGGAGAGCCGCTCTATCGCGGCGACGGCCCCGACGCGGCGGAGATCGCGGAGCGGCGCGCGACGTGGTTCGATCCCTATCACGCCGCCGTCGCGGCCGAGATCGCCCGCCTGCGCGCGCGGCAGGACAATATCGTCCTGTACGACGCGCATTCGATCCGCAGCCATATCCCCCGGCTGTTCGACGGGCGCCTGCCGCAATTCAGCATCGGCACCAACGACGGCGCCTCGTGCGACCGCACACTCGCCCGCGAGGTCCAGTCGATCTGCGCGGCGAGCGGCCACGACCATGTGCTGAACGGCCGGTTCAAGGGCGGCTGGACCACCCGCCATTATGGACGACCGGAAACGGGCGTCCATGCCATCCAGATGGAACTGGCGATGCGCGGCTATATTCCCGAACCCGCCACGCCCGCGCCCGGCACCTGGCCGCCCCCCTTCTCCCTCAGCGTCGCCGCGCCGATGATCGTCATCCTCGACGAGATCCTGCGTGCCTGCATTTCCTACGTCCATCTCGACAAAGGATCGTCATGACTCGCCTGGACAACAGCCGCGTGATCCGCGCCGCCACCGGCACCACGCTGTCGGCCAGGAGCTGGCTCACCGAAGCCCCCTTGCGCATGCTGATGAACAACCTCCACCCCGACGTCGCCGAGCGGCCCGAGGAACTGGTGGTGTACGGCGGCATCGGTCGCGCCGCGCGCGACTGGGAAAGCTATGACCGGATCGTCGAGACGCTGCGGCGGCTGGAGGATGACGAGACGCTGTTGATCCAGTCGGGCAAGCCGGTCGGCGTGTTCCGCACCCATGCCGATGCGCCCCGCGTCCTGCTGGCCAATTCCAACCTGGTGCCGCACTGGGCGACGTGGGAGCATTTCGCCGAACTGGATCGCAAGGGGCTGGCGATGTACGGCCAGATGACCGCCGGATCGTGGATCTACATCGGCAGCCAGGGCATCGTTCAGGGCACCTACGAGACGTTCGTCGAGATGGGTCGCCAGCATTATGGCGGCGACCTGTCGGGCCGCTGGCTGCTGACCGCGGGCCTAGGCGGCATGGGCGCGGCGCAGCCGCTGGCGGCGGTGATGGCGGGCGCATCGTGCCTGGCGATCGAATGCCAGCCCTCGCGCATCGAGATGCGGCTGCGCACCGGCTATCTCGACACGATGGCGACGACGATCGACGAGGCGATGGCGATCGTCGAACGGTCCTGCGCGGACAGGAAGCCCGTGTCGGTCGGCCTGCTCGGCAACGCCGCGGAGATCCTGCCGGAGATGTTCCGGCGCGGCATCCGCCCCGACATGCTGACCGACCAGACCTCCGCGCACGATCCGGTGAACGGCTATCTCCCCGCCGGCTGGTCACTCGACCAGTGGATCGCGAAGCGCGAAACCGCACCCGCCGAGGTCGCGCGCGCGGCGAAGGCGTCGATGGCCGACCATGTCCGCGCGATGCTGGATTTCCAGTCCGCCGGGGTGCCGACGGTCGATTACGGCAACAACATCCGTCAGGTCGCGCTGGACGAAGGCGTGACGAACGCATTCGATTTCCCCGGCTTCGTCCCCGCCTATATCCGTCCGCTGTTCTGCCGGGGGATCGGGCCGTTCCGCTGGGTGGCGCTGTCGGGCGATCCCGAGGATATCTACAGGACCGACGCCAAGGTGAAGGAACTGCTGCCCGACGACGCGCATCTGCACACCTGGCTCGACATGGCGCGCGAGAAGATCCGGTTCCAGGGCCTGCCCGCGCGGATCTGCTGGGTCGGGCTCGGTGACCGGCACCGGCTGGGCCTCGCGTTCAACGAAATGGTGGCGTCCGGCGAGTTGAGCGCGCCCGTGGTGATCGGTCGCGACCATCTCGATTCCGGGTCCGTCGCCAGCCCCAACCGGGAGACGGAGGCGATGCAGGACGGGTCGGATGCGGTGTCCGACTGGCCGCTGCTCAACGCGCTGCTCAACACCGCATCGGGCGCGACATGGGTGTCGCTGCATCACGGCGGCGGCGTCGGCATGGGATTTTCGCAGCATTCGGGCATGGTGATCGTCGCCGACGGCACCGACGCCGCCGCCCGGCGGCTGGAGCGCGTGTTGTGGAATGACCCTGCCACCGGCGTGATGCGCCATGCCGATGCGGGCTACAAAATAGCACAGGATTGCGCGCGCGACCGGGGCCTCGACCTGCCGTCGCAGCGGTGATCGAACTCCTGTCGCTGCCGGCGTGCGATCGCATCGCGCGCCCGTGGCGGAACGGCGGCGGCGCGACATGGCAGGTCCTGTCGCACCCCGCCGCCGCGGGGGTGGGCGATTTCGACTGGCGGCTGAGCGTAGCATCGGTCGACCGGGCGGGACCGTTCTCGCATTTTCCCGACACCGACCGGGTCATGGCGATCCTGCGCGGCGACCTGCTGCTCGACGTCGCCGGCGCACTCGCCGTCCGCCTGACCGCCGCCAGCGATCCGCACGCCTTTCCGGGCGACGTCCCCGCCGCCGGGACGCCGGTGGATGGTCCGGTGCTGGACCTGAACCTGATGGTCCGGCGCGGATGGGGACGTGCGACGATGGCGCATGTCCCGGGCGGCACGCATGTGCTGCACGCACCGCTGGCGATCCTGTTCGCCCGCCGGGCGACGATGGTCGGCGTCGAGGATCGCATCATGTCGCTCGGAACCCACGACGCCTGTGCGATCCGCGCCACTGGCCGGACGATGGTGAAGATCGACCATGCCGCCATCCTGATCGCGCCGGGCTCGGCCTAAGCCGCTGGCAACGGCCATTCCGCCACGCTATCGTCAACGCTCCATGATCCACGCCGCGGGACGGCATCCCTGGATCAGTGCGGGAGCGAAGCGCGATCACCGACAAGCCGAACCCGCTCCACGTGCGGATCCGCGCCGATATCGAGCACAGGATCATGTCGGGCGCGTTGAAGCCGGGTGACCGCATCCCCTTCGAACACGAACTGATGACCGCCTATGGCTGCTCGCGGATGACGGTGAACAAAGCGCTGTCCGGCCTCATGGCGGCTGGTCTGATCGTCCGGCGCCGGCGCGCGGGATCGTTCGTCGCCCCGCAGCGGATCGACATGGCGGCGCTCGCCATCCCCGACATGCGGACCGAGATCGAGGCGCGGGGTGCGACGCATGGGCTGAAGCTGCTGACGCGCGAGATCACGATAAAGTCCGACGGCATCGCGATCGGCATGCAGGCAGCGCCCGGAACGCGCCTGCTGGAGTTGCTCTGCGTCCACTTGGCCGATACCCAGCCCTTCGCACTGGAGCGCCGGGTCATCAATCTGGCAGAGGTCCCGCCCGCCGAGGCGATCGACTTCGGCACGATCGCGCCGGGAAGCTGGCTGCTCGAAAACATTCCGTGGACCGAGGCCGAGAACCGCATCTCCGCCAGAAAGGCGGGCCATGACGCCCCGCACCTCGGGATCGCGTCATCGACGCCGTGTCTGGCGCTGGAACGCAAGACGTGGCGCAACGATGCGCAAGTGACTCACGTCTTGCAATCATTCCCCAGCGAGGAATTCAGTCTGGTCGCGAAATTCTCATCGACACCCCGGACGTGATCGCTTGACGTGGCGTCCCCGGCACCGGGCCGACCGGATGAATGGCCTGTCCGTCATCATCCTGATCGCTTCTGACGCTAGATGGTGCCGGATGCTCGGCTGAGTGCCGCTGCTCCATCGCGGTCCGGGCCACGGCGGTCGCCTGCCTGTCGGGCGCGCCGCCACTGACCCGGGGCCATGCCCGTCGCGGCCTTGAACGCCCGGCTGAGCGCTATGTCGGTCCCATAGCCGGTCTGTGCGGCGGCATCGGCGATCGAGTGGCCGGCGATCAGGACGAGTTTCGCGCGATAGATGCGCCATGTGGCGATGTAGGTCAGCGGCGGAACGCCGACGACCGATTTGAACAGTACCGCAAAGGTGGAGCGTGACATCCCGGCGTCACGCGCCAATTGCTCCAGCGTCCAGGGGTGCGCCAGATCGGCATGGATCCGGTGCAGCGTCCCGGCCAACTGGCGATGGGTCAGTCCGGCCAGCCAGCCCTCCGGCATGTTGCCTTCGGACGTCGCCCAGGTCCGGATCGCCTGGATGAACAGCACGTCGAGCAGTCGGCCGACGACATAGGAACCGCCGAGCGACTCCTGCGCCTCCTCGGCCCCGATCTGTTCGAGGATGGAGACCATCCGCCCCGCTTGCGCACCCGGCATGGCGACGTGGACGACATCGGGCAGCAGTGCGGCCAGAGGCTCACCCGCAGCGTGATCGAACGAGAACAGCGTGGAAAAGAATTCGCACGCCTCGCCGTCCCCGCCGAAGGACACGGCGTGACCCGTCACATGATCGGCGATCTGCCGGCAGGGCACGGCCTCCCGATCGGGCCTGTCGCCCAATATGCCCATGATCCCCTGCTTGATGATCAGGCAGTCGCCAGCCTGGACGACGACCGGCGGGGAGCCGTCCTGAGTGAACCAGCCTCGCCCCCTGGCGATGACGACCAGTCGCGCCTGGCCGCCACTGTCGAACGACATCGCCCATGGCGCGCGCGCATGCATGCGGACGAAGAGCGAGCTTTTCAGTTGCATGGCGCTGAGGACGGAATCGAACGGGTGCATAGGGATCTCGGACGATGGATTATGAACCACGTACTCCACGTAATGGATGATCCGGTCAAGCGTCGCTATGACATCGGCAGGACGGGAAGTCGGCGCAGCCGTGCGGCGGATCGAGACAACTTCAATAGCATCGGATCGGACCATGATCGACACCCCGGCACGCTCGCCGAAACGCAAGGCGCTGATCGTCCTTTCGTCGGCGCACGACCTCCCCTTGAGCGAACCCGCCGGCCATCGCCCCCTCTCGACGGGCTTCTTCCTGATCGAGCTGGCGCAGGTGCTGAAGGCGTTCGGCGACACTCACGAATTCACCTTCTGCACGCCGGACGGCACAGAGCCCCAGCTCGACATCAACGGCTTGTCCCTGCCCTTCATGGCGACCGACCGGTTCAGCACGGCGTTGGTGTCGCAGATGCTCGCGCCGAAATCCTTCGCCCGCCGGCGCCCCGATCTCGTGGCGCGACGGGACGCCGAACTTCGCCTTGCCGCCCAGCATCTCGGTGACGTTCCGCTATCGCAGTCCCTGCCGAACACCGATCCCGAAGTCGCTGCGTTCCGCGACGAGGCGGCGCGGTCGCTGGCCGGCTTTGCGAAGCCGGACTATCTGTCGGCGAAGACCGTGGTCGAACGACACCGGGATCCCGACGACGCCCTTTCGCTCGCCGATTTCGATTTCATCCATTTCCCCGGCGGCCACGCGCCGATGGTCGATTTCCGGGATTCGCCATGGCTGGGGGAGATCATCCATCTCGCCCATGAGCATGAGGTCGTACTCTCGCTGATCTGCCACGCACCGATCGCGATGACCTCCGCGGCGTTCCGCGTCGATGCGAGCGGCGCCCCCCGCGCCGTCCCCGATCATCCGTTCCGGGGGGCGAAGCTGACGACGGTGTCGAAGTTCGGGGAGCTGATCGCGCTGACCACCAACTATCCCAAGATCCCGGGCAAGAAGACCCGGCTGCCATATTATATCGACGAGGCGCTGACCGCGTCGGGCTATGACGTGCGGCTGGCGCTCAATCCGGCTGCGGCCAAAGTGGTCTGGGAGCCTCACCTGCGCCTGCTGACCTCCAACGGACCCTATTCGATGGACCTTCATGCCACTCAATTGCGCGAAGCCGTCGGGTGAGATCACCGGATCATCGGACCTCTCTTTCGTGGCGGATCCGGGTGAGGTGGGCAATCTCGGACGATTGGTTAGGAATGCAGCACTCACAGTAATGGATCATCCCGACAAGCCACGCCAGATAGCATCCATCAATCCATAAGGAGACTATCGACATGGCTAAACTCACCGGCAAGATCGCCGTCGTCACCGGCGGCGGCAGCGGCATCGGCCTCGCCTCGGCCCGCTTGTTCGCCCAGGAAGGCGCGACCGTCGTCATCGTCGGCCGCAACCGCGAGACGCTCGATGCCGCAGCCGCCGACATCGGCGAGAATGCGGTGGCGATCGTCGCCGACGTGTCCGACCTGGCTGCGCTCGATGCCCTCTATGCCGAGGTGGGCGAGCGGTTCGGCCGGATCGACGTGATCTTCGCCAATGCCGGCGTGAACAACATGGCGCCGTTCGCGGCGGTGACGGTCGAGGACTTCGATACCCAGTTCGCCGCCAACGTCCGCGGCGTGTTCTTCACCGTGCAGAAGGCGCTGCCGCTGCTCGTCGACGGCGCGTCGATCATCCTCAACGCATCGATCGCGCAAAAGCGGGGCACCCCGATGCACTCCGTCTACGCTGCGACCAAGGCCGCGGTGCGGTCGTTCGCGCGCACCTGGACGACCGACCTCAAGGATCGCCGGATCCGCGTCAACTCGCTCAGCCCCGGGCTGATCGAGACGCCGATCTTCGCCAAGCTGGGCGTGCCCGAGGAAGCGATCCGGGAGGGATTGCCGGCGATGCTCGCCAACATGCCGATGCGCCGCGTCGGCCGACCGGAGGAAGCCGCGACCGTCGCGCTGTTCCTCGCCAGCGACGACAGCTCGTTCGTCACCGGCGTCGACCTGCCCGTCGACGGTGGTCTGGGACAGGTCTGACCGCACCGGTTTCCGGATCGGCACGAACCGACTGCCCCGGAAGGGGGCGGTCGGTTCACCGGTCGCGATACCTGGCGAAATCGATCCGATCTCACGGCTGGCGACCATCGGGCAGGTCTTCACGCGGTCGTCACGGGTCGATGCTCGCCATGCCCGTTTCAATTCGCAGCCCGGCTTGTGCTGAATACAGCCAGCATATCGACGCCCGACAGACGCTGCGATCGAGGGCCGTCGCGCGTCAGGGCAATAGCAGCAGCGATCCCGAATGGCGTGCTTCCTCCAAGTCGCGGTGCGCCTCTGACGCGTCACGAAGCTCGTAGGTCTGGCCGATCGCCGGATGGATCGCCCCGGCGGCGACCAACGCAAACAACTCCCCGGCGACCTGGCGGAACGCGGTGGTGTCGGCGATGTGACCGGTCACGCCGGCGCGCGCGACGGTGATGGATTTCACCGCCAGCTTCATGATGTCGAACGGGGGAACGTTGCCCGAAGCATTGCCGTAGTTGACCGCCCGTCCGAACGGCCTGAGCAGATCCAGCGAGTCGAGAAACGTATCCTTGCCCACCCCGTCGAGGACGAGGTCGATCCCCTGCGGGGCCAGCGCACGCACGGCCGCGACGAAGCCCGTCTCCCGGTAGAGGATGACGTGCGCGCAGCCGTTGGCTCGACCGATGCCGGCCTTGGCCGTCGATCCTGCCGTGCCGATCACCGTCGCGCCCAGATGGTGCGCCCATTGGCACAGGATCGAACCGACGCCGCTGGCGACGGTGTGGATCAGCACGACGTCGCCCTTTTGAGGTCGGCCCAGGCGGTTGATGATCAGCGATGCCGTGCAGCCTTTCATCAGCATGGCCGCAGCCTGCTGATCGGTCACGGCGTCGGGGATGGCCACCAGTCGCGCGGCGGGCACGTTGCGACGCTGCGTATAGGCACCGGTGTCTTCGAAGAACTGGCCGAGCAGACCCGCATAGGCGACGCGGTCGGTGACCGCGACGTCGGTGACGCCGGTTCCCACCAATTCGACCACCCCCGCCGCCTCGTTCCCCAGCGTCAGCGGGAAGCCAGGTCGATGCCCCGGGTAGAAGCCGCCGCGGCGGACATTGACGTCGGAGAAGTTCACCCCGATCGCCGTGTGCCGAAGCTGGACCCATCCGGCGTCCGGGGCTGCGATCGGCGCCTCCTCCCAGCGCATCTGTTCGCGATCACCGTGGTCGTGGATGCGGACGGCCATGTTCATGCGGAAGTCTCCTGTATCGATGGTTCGGAATGTGTCGCGATCGACGTGAGCGGTGGCGCGGCATCGGCCGAAGGGCCGGGTCCCTACGCGCGGCGGCCCCCGCCCCGCGGCCTCGTCACGACCCACGTCTTGCTGCCCTGATCGACGGACCCGGCAGAGCGACCGTCGCTGGCTCGCAGCCTTCGCGGGTGGATGATGGGGATGACGGGCATGCGGCTTTCCGAGTGGCGGCTTCGGTGCCGTAGCAGCGTGCCGCCGCCGCGGTTGTCCCCCCGTGCGAGGACGTGCGCCTCGCTGTCCCCGCAACCGGGGACGGCGAGGCGGCGACCGGCGCCCTACACGCGTCGGACAGCGCACGGGGGGCATGGGATGGATCAGCGGGAGAGTGCAGTGACCGGACAGGATCTGCCGCATGCCACCCTGGGCCCGCCCCTGTCCGGGTTGGTCAGTAGGTGTTCGTGCGATCCCAGAACCCGCAGCGGTGGAACGCCGCGAACCGACCCGACACCATCTCGGCACCAGGAAGCTTGAAGGTCATCACCTCGTCGCTTTTCGCGTCGAAGCGCCGCCATTCCGGCCGGGACGCGAGGTCGCTGACGTGCGCGAAATAGTCCACCATCTGGTCCGACAGCTTTTCCTGCAACGGGTTGAGCTTTACCGTCACGTCGGCACCACCCCGGAAGCCGGGGAAGATGTAAGCCAGCTCGTAGGTGTGCGACGCCAGCAACGGAAAGGTGGTCGGGCCGACATAGGTGGGCGCGGTGCCGTCGCTGAATTCATAGGCGTAGACCGGAATCCTGTCGGCCAGCGCACGGTTCAGGGCAAGTCCCGTACAGGCGAACATGCTGTCGGTCGCTGCTGCGGCGAACGCTTCACTCGCGCTGTCATAGCGGGTGAGCGGATATTCGCGAGCGACCCTGGGGGCGAGCGCCGCACCATATTGGCGTTCCAGCCAGACGGGATAATCGGCAGCGCTCATCGCCTTGCCCGAGGCGAGTTCGGGGAGAGCGACGAAGAAGCGCGCCTCGTCACGGGTATTGCCGTTGACCAGCGTGACGGGGTTGATCCGCCCCGTCCGGTAGGCGTCCGACGGATGCATCGGCACGATGGTGCCATCGATGATCGCCTCGTTCAGGAGATAGTCGGTCTGGGTGTCGAGCAGCCGCTTGGCCGGCAGCGCGCGCAGGCAGGCGGCGGTGTCGGCCACGCAGCCGACTTCCTTTGCGAGCCTGTCACCCAGCGCCTGTGCGATCGGCAGCGGCCGCGGAGCGCCGAACGCCGGGTGCCGTGTCATCACGCCCGCGCCGCTCATCGCGATCGCGTGCTGGAAGGTACCGGCCGCCAGCGGTGACGCGATCTGGAGCATCACGCTGTTGCCGCCCGACGATTCGCCGGCGATCGTCACATTGGCCGGATCGCCGCCGAAAGCGGCGATGTTCTGCCTGATCCAGCGCAGTGCCGCCTGCTGGTCCAGCAGTCCGTAATTGCCCGACGGATGCCCCTCGCTGTCGAGTGCCTTCTGGGCGAAGAAACCGAACACGCCGAGGCGATAATTGAGCGTGACGACGACCGCCTTGCCGCGCAGCGCCAGCTTGGTCGCGTCGTAATCCGCCCCCTGACCCACCTGCATCGCCCCGCCGTGGATCCAGACGAACACCGGCAGCTTCCGGCCCGCGTGCGCCGCGGATGCGCTGCGGTAGACGTTGAGGTACAGGCAGTCCTCGCTGCCCCCGGCGCGTGCGAACACGCCGAGATCGGCGTTCTGCGCGCAACTCGACGCCACGGTGTTCGCCTTGCGAACCGCGGTCCAGGCCTTCATCGGCCGAGGCGGCTGCCAGCGCAGAGCGCCAACCGGCGGGGCCGCAAACGGAATGCCGAGCCAGCTTTGCAGATCATCGGTGGCGACGCCTGACAGTGGACCTTGGGCAGTCGTGACATCCAGGGCCGGCTGTGCGTCAACGGGCCCGGCGCCGAGCAGGCTCAGCGAAGCAAGGGCAGCGGCCACGGTGTGTCGCACGGTCATCATCAAAGGCATGGGGTTTGTCCCGTACGCCGGCGGGTGAGCCGGCTCATTGTTTCAGGATCGGCTCGAGCGCGGCGAGGGTTTCGGAGCCTGGCGGATGAGCGAAGTCCGGTGCAACCCGGGTCGTCAGGCTGAGCACCGAGGTCGGTACAGCACCGGCTAGTTCAAGTTCGCGCAACGCAGCCGCTTCTGTCCGGGCCGACCGACTGCCAATGAGCGGCAGCCGGAGCAGCACCTGCTGCTGTCACAAGACCAAGCAATGACCCCACCGCGCCGGTCCGCATCAGCTCGCGCCTGCCTGGGCCATCGGCTTGCTCGGAATTCGGTTCGCGCATCGAAGACCCCTTTTGCTGCACTGTCATGGCGGATGGCCTGACCGCGTTACAAAGGTAGGCCCCGGACGCTCGAGGGATTAGACGCCAAGTTCGGCATGCTCCTATTAGAAGCGCTTATCAGTACCCGGTCAGGCCCGGTAGCGCAGCGTATCAACCACGAGCGCGAACGCTGCCGAGGGCTGACGCCGGCTGGAGTAGAAGAGGTGATATCCCGGGTAGGCGGGGCACCAGTCTTCCAGCACCATGCAGAGCGTTCCCGCTGCCAGATGCGGCTGCGCCGCCTCCTGCGGTAGGAACGCGAATCCCAAACCTTCCAGCGTCGCCTCCAGAATCAACGCCAGCGTGTTGAACACGCATTGGCCCTCGACGCGAACCTTGACCTCGTGACCGTCCTTTTCGAACTCCCATGCATACAGGCCGCCATGGGTGGGCAGGCGGATGTTGATGCAGGCGTGTGCCAGGAGATCTTGCGGAGTGGTCGGTGCCGCCCTGTCCTGCAAATAGGCAGGTGCCGCGACGACAATCATGCGCTGTTCGGGGCCGATCGGCACGGCGATCATGTCCTTGGCAACCAGTTCGCCCAATCGAACGCCGGCGTCGTAGCGCTCGGCGACGATGTCGGTCAGGCCATAGTCCGTGACGATCTCGACATTCAGGTCCGGATAGGCCTTCAGCAAGGGGGCAAGCCGCGGCCAGACGGCCGTTCTCGCGCCATGCTCGTCGGCCGTGATGCGGATCGTGCCCGCAGGTGTTTCCTTCAGCGCACTGAGCGCCGCGATCTCGGCGCGGATTTCCTCGAGCCTGGGTGAAACCCGTTCGAGCAGCCGGGCACCTGCCTCGGTCGGCGCCACGCTGCGCGTCGTGCGGTCGAGCAGGCGAATGCCGATCCGCGCTTCAAGCGCTCGCACTGTCTGGCTGAGCGCCGATTGCGATACGCCGAGCAGGGCTGCGGCACGCGTGAAGCTGCCTTCGCGCGCAACCGTCAGCAGGACCTCCAGGTCGTCGAGCTTGGCCTGAGGCATTAAGAAACAATCCTTCTAAGGACATGCCGATTATCGCATCTAATCGTAGGGAAGCCCGAAGGCCACATGTCGAGCGGCGGTTGGAAGCCAACTGACCACAACGGGAAGGTGGCGTTCGTGACCCTACATCGGATTTCTGCAGCACGCCCCGATACTGACGCGAAAGGAAAAGAGATGGATACGCGCTCGCTTGGCACGAACGGACTCGAGGTATCGGCCCTTGGCCTCGGCTGTATGGGTTTGTCGTTCGGCTATGGCCCCGCCACCGAGCGCCGTGACGCGCTCGCGCTTATCCGTACTGCTCATGATCTGGGCGTAACCTTCTTCGATACAGCCGAAGCTTACGGCGCTGAGAATGAGGAATTGCTGGGGGAGGCCGTTGCACCGTTCCGCGATCAGGTCGTGATCGCTACCAAGTTCGGCTGGAAGGATGGCGATGCGCGCTCGGGCCTGCTCGACAGCCGCCCCGAGCGCATCCGCTTCGTGGCCGATCAGTCGTTGCAGCGGCTGAAGACCGATAGGATCGACCTCTTCTATCAGCACCGCGTCGACCCCGAGGTGCCGATCGAAGAGGTCGCCGGCGCAGTCCGCGACCTCATCGCAGAAGGCAAAGTGAAGCATTTCGGTCTGTCGGAGGCAGGCGTTCAGACGATCCGGCGCGCCCATGCCGTGCAACCGGTAGCGGCGCTCCAAAGCGAATACTCGATGTTCACGCGCGATCCAGAAGCGCAGGTTCTGCCCGTCCTTGATGAACTGGGCATCGGCTTCGTGCCGTTTAGCCCCTTGGGCAAGGGCTTCCTGACGGGCAAGATCGATACGACAACCAGTTTCGCCGAGGGTGACATTCGCAACACGTTACCCCGCTTTCAGGCAGAGGCGCGTGCAGCGAACCAGAAGCTGGCCGAACAGGTCGGGACGCTGGCAGAGGCCAAAGGCATGACCCCGGCGCAGGTCGCTCTCGCATGGTTGCTGTCGCAAAAGCCATGGATCGTGCCGATCCCCGGCACGACCAAGCTCCATCGGCTCCAGGAAAATGTCGGCGGTGCCGATGTCGAACTGACCGCTGACGACCTGCAAAAACTTGATGCCATCCTGTCCGATGTGCCTGTTCAGGGCGCGCGGTACGCGGAGCAGGGCATGAATCTGATCGACCGCTGAACGAAGATCCGGCTGGCCTTCATGAGGCAATCTTGAAGGAAATGTGGTGATAAAGCTGAACATTCTGATCGTCCGCAAGGAAGGCCTTACGCATGATGAGTTCGCCGAACATTGGCGGACAAAGCATTTGGATACTGTCAAAGCGCCGCCATCAGCGCGGAAATATATGCGTCGATACCTCCAAAGCCATCCAACCGGCGACACGCTGCCTGTTACACCATCCTCGAAATTTGACGGTATCGCCGAGGTTTGGTTCGACAGCGTGGATGACGTGAAGGCGTTCTTTGCGTCGTCTGACTACATCGAATCGATCAGCCCGGACGAAGAAGGCTTTATTGACGGTGAGAAGACCGAACTGCTGATCACCAACGAGATAGCCGTCTTCGAGTAGTGTGGTGACGCAGCTAACCTTCTACGCCGGATGGCCAAACGCCGTCTCGGCCTTGAATGAGGTCGAGAAGGTATTCGCCGCACGACATGTCGATCTGCAATCGCTCGCAGCGATCCCCCGGGCCACGGCGCCGCTCCCGGCTCCGATGGCGCACGTGCCGCGACCGTTGAAAAGACGCTCGCGCCGATCGCACCCAAGCTCGCTCAGCTCACCAACGAAGTGGTGTTCGCCGAGGCTGCAAAGCCGATCGCGACGGGCGATACCGTCTTCATCTCGTCGGGCGTCAAACACTGGCATGGTGCGGCTCGCGATACGGCGATGACGCATGTCGCCGTGTTGGAAGCGCTTGACGGCACGTCGGTGACCTGGCTCGAACCGGTCAGGGCGATGCGATCACGACGATCGAAGGCTTGGGAACGTCAGACAAACTGCATCCGATGCAGGCTGCTTTCGTCAAACGTGACGGATATCAGTGCGGATGTTGCACGCCCGGGCAGATCTGCTCGGCGATCGCGGTTCTGGCCGAGATCAAGGCAGGGGCCCCCGAGCCACGTTTAGACCGACCTCATAGCGAACGCGATCGTCCAGACCTGCATCGTCCACCTGCTCAGGAATTCGATGGATTTCGTTTCCTGAAAGGACCGCAAAGGCCTCGCGACGGCGCTGAAGGAGGATTTGTGCTGCGCAAGGTGCTGGCGTTCACCTTCCGGCTCTGGGCGCGCGCGCCGCTGCTGGCGGTTGCCTGTGCCACGGCGATGCTGCTCGCCACCCTGACCGAGGTGTTCGTGCCGCTCTATACCAGCCGTGTGACGATCAACGGGCAGGACGTGGCGCACGCGACGCAAGCCTCGCTGCGCCGGCAGGTCGCGATCGTGCCACAGGAGCCGGTGCTGTTCCACCGGACGCTTGCCGAGAACATCGGCTATGGCCGCGGCGATGCGACCCAGGCGGAGATCGAGGAGGCGGCACGGCTAGCCAATGCGCACGACTTCATCATGGGGCTGCCCAAGGGATATCGCACCCCGGTCGGCGAGCGCGGGGTAAAGCTGTCAGGTGGCGAACGTCAGCGCGTTGCCATTGCCCGCGCCTTCCTCGCCGATGCACCGATCCTGATCCTCGACGAGGCCACTTCCAGCCTCGATTCCGAGTCCGAGGGGGCGATCCAGCAGGCCATGGAGCGGCTGATGGTGAACCGCACCGCGATCGTCATCGCGCACCGGCTTTCAACCGTCCGGGCGCTCGATCGAATCCTCGTGTTCGCGAATGGACGGATCGTCGAGGACGGCACGCATGACGCTCTCCTGCGAGCCGACGGCGGGCATTACCGTCGCCTGTTCGAGCGGCAGGCGGGAACAGCGGGTTCGGCAGTTATCGTCTAATCCAGGTGGGACAATGCATGCCGGCCCGTACTCGTTCTTTGATACCGAACGAGAAAGGTCCGGCCGCGCCCCCTCACCTCTCGAACAGACACTGCCGCCGGCCCATATCCGTGAGCGGCCAGCACGAGAGGCAAACGATCGATGACGGAAAAGACCGGGCTGCGTGAGCTTCACCAGAGCATGCACAGCCTGCCGACCGACATCCCGCAATTCTCGTTCCACGCGGGAGCGGTCGATTTCGCGTGCCTGCTCCCGGTGCGCGAAACGCCTTCGCGTCGACGCTCACCTCCCGCAATACCGCGCATCGCATGCGCAGAAGCCGTACGGTCGCACATCGACATCGCACCGTTGCGACACGATGTGGAATACCGCGATCATCCCTGGTTCGATCGATGGGAACAGCGGGGCAGCGGCCCTACGCAGCGCAATCTCGACAAGACTGTGGTTCTGCTGGGCCCGGCAGCGCGTCAGCTCAGCATCGATGCGAACAAATCGAGTATCTGGAGGGCCACGCCGACGGCAGGAACGTGGCACTGACCTGTTCCCGGCGTAGTCCGATTGGTTCCGGATGCTGGATATTCGACCGCCGGGTTGCATCGACCAATGCTGCGCGGCACGATCCGTCAGGTCCGGGCGATTCGGGAATTGCAACGTGAAGCCCAGACCCGCCTTTCAACTCCACGACGAACAGAAGCGCATCATCTGGAACCTGCGCATCGGCGGACCGGTGCCGCGTACAGCGCTGGCGGCAAGGCTCGGCATCCATAACGGTGCGATGACGCGGATCAGCCGCGAGTTGCTGACGCTGGGGCTTGTCCGGGAGGCCGGGGCGAACGAACCCGGCCCGCGCGGGCGACCGACTATCCCGCTCGAACTCGATCCCGGCGGATGCTACGCGGTCGGGGCGACGCTGCACCCGGGATGGATGGAGGTCGTGCTGGTGGACTTCGCAGGCCGGCCGATCGGACGGCACATCGAGGATTTCGACAGTCCCGACCCGCGGCTGTTCGCGACGGTGCTGCGCAATCGCATCGCGGTGCTGGAATCGCGAAGCGAGATTCGCCGTGCGCGTTTCCTCGGCATCGGCATCGCCGCGACGGGGCCATCGACCATCGACGGGCCGGGCCATCGCATGGCGGTGAGCCGGTTGCGCGGATGGCGCGACGTCGATCTGCCCGAACTGTTTTCAGCGGAACTGGGCGAAGCGGTCTGGGTCGAGAACGACGCCACCCTCGCCGCGCTCGCCGAATTCTACGACGGTGATCTGGCATCCGCAACGCGGTCGGCGCTGGTTGTCTCCATCGGCCACGGCGTCGCGGCGGGTGCGATTCTGAACCGTGATCTGTTTCGGGGCGATCACGGCAATGCAGGGGAGATCGGGCTGGTATTTCCCATGGATGGGCCGCGACCATCCGGTATCGACCTGCTTGCGGCGTTGCAGGCGGCGGGCGAGGATATCCAGTCGCTGGCCGATATCGACCAGTGCCTCGATCGACAGGCACCGCTGATCGATACCTGGTGTACCCGGGCCGCGGACCAACTGCACCCGGTACTGGTCGCGGGGGCTGCCTGGCTGGACCCGGAGACGATCGTGATATCCGGCGCGCTGCCGCTGGCCGTCCTCGACACGCTGACAGATAGACTTGGGCGGCACCCCATGCCGCACCACCTATCGGTCGCCAGCCCAAGCCTGCGAACTTCGCGCCTGGGCAGCGCTGCGGTCGCGATCGGTGCGGCGCTCCTCCCCATCCACGCGCTGACCGCCAGATAATTCTTTATTTCTCCGGAAATAACTAAATCGGTCACATCACGCGGATAGCGGCCCTCGCCATGAAAGCGGCATCGTCCTCGATGCCGGTTGAGGGGCATCATGAAACATCATCTCCACATCGGCTCTGCACTTGGTCTGCTGTTCATGTCCGGCACGGCAGCCGCGCAAACGCGCGCACAAACCGACGAGCCGGCCACGCCGGCGCGGCCCGCAGCCGAAGGCGGCGACATCGTCGTGACGGGGGTACGCCGCGCGAACAACGTTGCGATCCGGGCCAAGCGCGATGCGACCAACATCGTCGATGCGATCGGCGCGACCGACGTGCGGGCGCTGCCCGACGCCACGATCGTCGAGGCGTTGCAGCGCATCCCCGGCGTGTCCGTGATCCCGGCGACCGACAACGAACATCCGCGCGACGAGGCGGCGACGCCGATCATCCGCGGGCTGGGGCCGAACTACAACAACGTGACGGTCGACGGCCTGCAACTCGCCTCTCCGGGCACGCCCAACGGCACGTTGGGGTCGATCACGCGCGGCGTCCGCCTAGATATCCTGCCGTCGTCGATGATAAGCCAGTTGCAGGTGGTGAAGACCTTCACCCCCGATCTCGATCCCAATGCGGTGGGCGGCGCGATCAACATCGTCACGCGCAGTGCGTTCGAAGGCGGTGGCAAACCCTTCTTCACCGGCGAGGCGTCGCTCGGCCATTCCAGCGACACCGGCCTGCCGGCGAAGCAACCCGATTTCGGCACCCGGATCAGCGGCACCGCCAGCACGACCTTCGGCGCGGATCGCCAGTTCGGCCTCGTCCTGTCCGGGAATTACCAGACGCTGCACAGCTACACCGATACCCATATGACGACCGACAGCGTCCACTATAATTTCTACAACGATGCCGGCATCCGCCAGTCCGGAACCAACCTCGGCAACGGGATCGCGGTGCCGCAGCAGGACAAATACTGGTACGTGCAGAGCAAGCGCGACCGCTACGGCCTGACGGGCAAGTTCGAGGCGCGGATATCGGACACGCTGACCAGCTATCTCTCGCTCGGCTATTATTATTTCAAGGATGCGATCGACCGCAACGAGCTGCTGATCGATCCGCGCACCACGACGACGGTGCAGCGCCAGACGCCGACCTCGGGCTTCTACCCTGTCGGCGATATCGAGGTCGGCTATGCCCATTCCGACGTCGTCACCCGCACCGCGCTAACGCAGGCCGGGATCGACTGGCGACCCGACGACCGGCAGCAACTATCGGCGCGGTTCGGTGCGTCGCGGGCGACCTATGACGAACAGTTCCAGATGATAAAGTACATCACCGGCACCAATCGTCCCGCGCCGGGAATTGCCGGGCCGTCGATCACCCCGACGCGCGATTATGCGATCACCTACGACACCGGCAACCTGGACCACAGTTTCAACGTGGACCCCGCCGCCTTCTACAATCTGCAGAATTACGGCCTGTACTATTACCGGCCGTTCAACCGTCGCCGGGCGGAGAACGAGGTTCTGACCGGGCGGATCGACTATGCCTGGAACCGCGGTCGCGATGCGGATGGCGTCGGCTTCGCGCTCGGTGGAAGCTACACCGACGACCGGCCGAGTTTCAATCTCGATCGCATCGACCTGTCGCCCAATACCAGCGGCGCGCGGACGCTGACACTCGCCACCGCGCTCGGGCCGACGGGCGCGCCGCTGCGCTATTCCAACGGGCTGTTCCTGCTGACGATCGACCCGGCGAAGGCGCTGGGCGACATCGGCACGCTGCCGGCCAGCGCGTTCAATTCGACCAACCAGTCCAATTACAACAACCAGGACGATTTCGAGCATGTCGAGAAGATCGTCGGCGCCTATGCGCTCGCCGGCTACCGCACCGACGCCTTCACCGCGGAAGCGGGGCTGAGGCTCGACCATACCGACCAGGATACGGTCGGACGGCTGCGGGCGGCGGGGACATTCCGGCCGTTCGCGACCAGCTCGAAATACACCTATGTCCTGCCGTCGGCGATCGCCACCTGGCACGCCACGCCGCAGATCGACCTGCGCTTCGGCGCGAGCCAGACGATCGGGCGTCCGGCCTATGACAGCTATGCCGCGCGCACCTCGATCGGGTTCCGCAACGCGCAGGATGAGGGCAATCCGAACGCCACCGACGTGACGGTCACGATCGGCAACCCGGACATCAGGCCGCGCCGTTCGACCAACATCGACGTCGCCTTCGATTACGAACTGTCGAGCCGCTACGGCGGCATCCTGTCGCTCGCTGCCTTCTACAAGAACATCCGGGATGAGATCTTCAACGTCGGATCGACCGGCTTCGCCTTCGATGGCGTCACCTATGCCAACGCGCTGGTCAGTCGGCCGGACAATGCGTCGAAGGCGGGGATCAGGGGGGTCGAGGCCAATGCGGTGGTCAACTCGCTCGGCTTCGTCGATCCGTTGCTGAAGGGTGTCGGGTTCAGTGCCAATGCCTCCTGGCTCGACGGCTTCATCGACGTGCCGTTCGGCACTGCGGGCGCGGTCCGCCGCACCGACCGGCTGGTCGGCCAGCCCGACTATATCGTCAACGCCTCGCTATTCTATTCGGACGGCGGGCTCGAACTGCGCGCCGCCTATGTGCGCAAGGGCCGCGCGCTGCGCTCGATCGTCACCAACACCCCGTGGCAGGACCTGTACTGGGCACCGCGCCAGCAGGTCGATCTCAGCGCGTCCTATACGCTGTCGAGCGGCGTCGCGGTGGTCGGGCAGGTCGCGAACGTCACGCACGAACGGCTGACCAGCCTGACCGGGCCGGGACGCAACCTGCTGAAGGACAGCTATTCGGTCCCGACCACCTTCTGGCTCGGCGTGCGCTTCACGCCCCGTTTCTGAATCGGATTTCCTTACCATGCGAACACTCGCCGCCCTGCTGGGCCTCGCCGCGGTCACCGCGCCAGCGCATGCCACCGATCCGGTCGACACGATGCGGCGCATCCGCGACCCGCAAGCCGGTCTGATCGTCATCGCCCATCGCGGTTGCCATCAACCGGCGCCGCACCACGGGCTGCCGTCCGCGCCGGAAAACTCTGCGCGCGCGCTCGATCACTGCGCGACGCTGGGGGTCGACGTGATGGAAACCGACGTCCGCAAGACCCGTGACGGGCATCTGGTCATTATGCACGACGCCACGGTCGATCGGACGACCGATGGCAAGGGCGCGGTGGCGCAACTGACGCTCGCCCAGCTGAAGGCGCTTCACCTGCGCGCGAACGAGGGCGGAGCGGAAGCCGCACCGACCGACCAGAGCGTGCTGACGCTGGCGGAGATGCTGGCGCTGGCGAAGGGGCGGATCGTCCTCAACCTCGACGTGAAGGACGCCATCTATGCCGAGGTGATCGACATGGCGGTGCGCCTCGGCGCGGCGGACCGGGTGATCGTCAAGGTATCGGCCGGCACCGGGTCTGCACCGCTCGCCGCGATGGCACCGTTCGACCGCGTTCCGTTCATGCCGATGATCGCCAGCGGCGACGGTACGGGCACCGACCTTCCCGCGGTGGTCGATCGCCAGGCATCGGGCGCGCGCCGGCCGATCGGTTACGAACTCCCGCGCACGCCCGCCGCCGCGGTGCCCGCCATCGTCGCGCGCGTCCGGGCGACGGGCGGGCGGCTGTGGGTCAATTCGCTGTGGGACGGCTTCATCGCCGGCGTCGGCGGCGACGTGGATGCGCTGCGCGATCCCGATGCGGTGTGGGGCCGGCTCTACCGGTCGGGCATCACGATGATCCAGACCGACGAGCCCGAAGCGCTGCTGCGCTATCACGCCGCAGGCAGTACCCGAAAATAGCTGCGCGGCAGATTTTCAGTTTATCCTCGAGCCTGCCATTGCGATTATCCAATAGTCTCATGATGACGACTTATAGATGTCGCCAATTTATCGATAATATAGCTACTTTCCGGCGTGCATTACATGGAAGCGCATGGTGCAGATGATCGCACCCCGGCGACATCCCCGCACCGGCATCCACCATCGCCGCAAGGAACTGCCGCCGCATCTGCGGGATGAGCCGGGCCGGCGTCAGGTGCGTCGCCCGCTCAGGACGCGCGATCCGGCGAAGGCCAGACGCTCTTCGTCCGTGCCCATGCCGAACTCGAGCAGGAGACGGCGGCGACCGAAGCCCGGATCGCCGCGCAGAACGTCGCGGATGAAATCTCGCCCGAGCGGGAAAGGTTCATCGTCGACGACTTCAGCTGCACCCGGCATTCGCAGGGTCTCTGGGCGCGCGGGCCCACGCTGGGCTTGTCTGGTGGCCGCAGGACACCGCCCGGCACGTCCTCAACACCGACTTTCCCCTCGCCGCCGCCCTTCCGATGGACGACAGCCCGGAAGCCCTACCCGGCAACTGTTGGCTCGATGTCGCCCGGATGTACCCGGCGGCGGAATGACTGAAAGCGGGCAGCTTGGTTCCAGTCGACATGTTCGAGGAACGGTCTCCGCCGATCAAGCCCATCCCAGCCGTCGACCCAATCGCTACGTCAACGCTGTCGTCAGAACGGCTCATCGCTGCCGAGTCGATCGAACCCGATGACGCCCGCCGGCCATGCGCAAGCTGCGGCGGGAGCATGTTATTCGTCCAAACCTTCGACCGGCCTCGCGCGCTGCCGAACAGCGTTGCTCCGACCGGGCCCGGCTCGACCTATCCCCCACGCGGTCACCCCGCTTCCGGCGTCCGTGCCGCTCGCACCGGCGACATCGCAAGCGCCGGGTTTCGGCGGATCTTATCCTACCAATCAGCCCTCATGTTCTTTGTGCATTGTTCGGCTGTGGCGGACGATGCTGTTCGCGATATGGCGGCGTGCGGCGAACCGGGCGCCTTCGCCATCACCCAGTTCGATGGCGTTCAGGATCGCATCATGCTCCTGCTGTATGGTGAGCGAATACGCGTCGAGCGCTGCGACCGACTGGTTACGCAACACCAGCGTCCGTGGCGGCACCAGTCGCACGCCGACGAATTCGATCAGCCGCTCGTAATAGCTGTTGCCGGTCGCTTCTGCGATTGCGAGGTGAAACGCCGCATCGGCCTCCGCCGCGGCGACCATATCTTCGCCGGCATCGACAATCGCCGCCAGACAGGCGCGCATCGCGGCGATATCGGCATCGCTGCGGCGTTGCGCCGCGAGACTCGCCATTTCGGTCTCGATCGCCAGCCGCATCTCGAGGAGCTTCACGACCTCGGTCAGTTCCAGCAGATCGTCGCGCGTGACCTGAAACGCCTCGTACCGGGCATCGGGCGCGACATAGACCCCGGACCCTTGGCGCGAGACCGTCAGCCCCTGCGCGGTCAGTCGGGCGACCGCTTCGCGCACGACCGTCCGGCTCACCTGCTCCTGCTCGGCAATCTCGCGCTGCGTCGGAAACCGGTCGCCCGGACCGATCGCGCCCGAGCGGATCTGGGCATGTAGCTTGCGGAACAGATCGTCCGCGAGAGAAACGCTCACCATGATACCGCCCTACCCCATCCATGCAAAGTTCGCAAGATTTGTAGTACCTATCTTGTGAGGCCGGAAAAGTTGTACTACGACTCGGTGCAACTACACAGGGGAGGAACCATGGAGTTCATTTCGACCGGGCGGCTGCGGCTGCTCGGCACCGCCGCCGCCATTCTGGTCGCCGCGCTGCCGGCGGCCGTACAGGCACAGGCCACCGCACAGGAACCAGCCACCTCGCCGACCGATCGTCCGCCCAGCCCGGTGACCGGCACCGATCCGGTCGCCGACGCTGCGATCGCTCAGGCAGAAGGCGCCCGTGGCGAGGGCGAGATCGTCGTCACCGGCATCCGCCAGAGCTACGCCAATGCGCTACAGGCCAAGCGCCGCGCGGTCGGCGTCACCGACGGCATCTCCTCGGACGGCATCGGTCGCTTTCCCGACCTGAACGTCGGCGAAGCATTGCAGCGCGTGCCCGGCGTCCAGATCAATCGCGAGGCGGAGAGCCGCGACGCGACGATCAACGTGCGCGGCCTGCCCGGCACCTATGCCCGCACCACCATCAACGGCAACAGCTTCGCCGATCCGGTGCTCGACGGGTCCAGCCCGCTCGGTGCGTTCGAATCCGACATCTTCAGCGCGTTCGTGGTCGTGAAATCGCCCGGCGCCGCCGAACTGCCTGGCGGCATCAGCGGCAATGTCGATCTGCAGATCCAGCGCGCCCTTGCCCGTGCCGACGGCGCATTGTCGGTCAAGGCGATGGCCGGCTACGAAGCGCTGACGCAGGCGGTGGTCCCGTCGTTCACCGGCAGCTATTCGAAGCATTTCCTGAACGACACGCTCGGCGTCTATGCGGTAGGCGCGTGGTCGAAACAGAATTTCCGGCGGGATTCGATCTCGTTCAACCAGTATACCCCGCTTTCGCGGACGACGACGCCGAACTACGCCGCGCGCTACGGCGCCACCGGCAACGTCCTGTTCCCCTCCGACGTGCGGCAGTTCGTCAAGACCAACAAGGGGGATCGCCTGTCGCTGGCCGGTGGCCTCGAATATGCGGCGACGCCCGAACTGACGCTGTCGCTCAACAGCATCTATACCCGGCGCGACTACAAGCAGGCCAATACCGACCTGAACGAATATGACATGCGCGACGGCAATACCGTCGTGAACCCGACCGGTGACGTGTTCACGCTGGCCGATGGCAATCGCTACATCAACGCCTATGACTTTTCGAACGCCCGCGTGTTCGGCTCCTACCGCTCCGAACCGTCGCAGGTCCGCGCCTTCGGCCTGTATGGTGATATCGGGTGGAAGAATGACGACTGGCGGCTGCTGACCACCTTCTCCTATTCCGATGCCAGCAATTCGGTGTTGCAGACCCAGTTCGATTTCCGCCGCCTGCCCCGGGCCGGTGGCAACGGCACCAGCGGCAGCATCGCATCGGGCGGGGCCGATATCGCCGACTATCGCGCGACCATAGCCCCCTCCCCCGCCATCGTGTTCACGCCGGGGCCGTTCGCGGTGCTCGATGCGAACCAGCTCCGCAATGCCACCGGCGACGTGCTGATCGTCGCGGGTAGCGAGGCCGTGGCGCGCAACGATCTTTATGCCGGGCAGAGCGACGTGGAACGCTTCTTCGGCACCGGCTTCCTGCGCAGCATCCAGGCCGGGGTCCGGGCCGAGCGCACCGGCTTCAGTTCGCAGCAATTCCGCTCGACCGTGTTCGGCGTGCAGAGCCAGAACCTGACCTCGGCGATCATCGTCCAGAGCCCGTTCGCCGACCGCTTCTTCGGCAACAAGGTCGATGGCTATAACAGCAACTGGCAGACGGTCGATTTCAACCTGCTCCGCAGCCAGTTGCAGCCGGTGACGCTGCAACCCGGCCAGACGCTGACCGGCAACGGCTTCGTGAACAACACCGCCGATGGCGGCGTCGGCCAGCTGAACTTCGACATCACCAACGATATCGCCTCCGCCTACGCCATGGGCAAGCTGGAGGGGGAGGTCGCCGGTATCAACGTGCGCGGCAATGTCGGACTGCGCTACGAACATACCCGGTCGAGCATCCTGTCGACGCAATATCTGCGCGGCGTGCCGTCGTCGCGGCGTGACGACAATGATTATGGCGAATGGCTGCCCTCGGCGCTGGTCGCCGCCGACCTGACCGACCGGCTGATCCTGCGCGGCGCCTATTACCGCTCCTTCGTCCGGCCACAGCCGCGGCAGGTATCGCCGGCCACGGTGATTTCGGGCAGCGGCACGTTGTTCAACGTGACGCTCGGCAATACCGATCTCGAACCCTTCACCGCGGATTCGTTCGACGTCTCGCTCGAATTCTACAACCGGCCCGGCGGCAATATCTCGCTCGCCGCCTTCACCAAGCGGATCGACGGGCTGATCGCGCCGGAGACCGACCGGACGCGGCTCTGCCCGAGTGATGGCGGCGGCTTCGGCCTCGGCCCGCTGCAACTGGTCGGCGACACCTGCCAGTCGACGACGTTGGTGTCGGCCGGACAGCCGGTACAGGTGGTGGTGAACGGCAACATCAACTCCGCCAATCCGATCACGGTGCGCGGCGTCGAATTCTCGATCCAGCAGAATCTCGACTTCCTGCCCGCGCCGTGGAACGGTCTGGGCGGCGGCATCAACTATGCCTATACCGAGGTCTCGGGCCGCACCGCGTCGGGCAGCGCCGCGATCCTGCCGGGCGTGTCGAAGCATACCGGCAACCTGATCGGCTATTACGAAACGCCGCTGTTCGGGCTGCGCCTGACCTATAACTACCGCAGCAAATACGACCTCGCGGCGGGCGGCACCTTTGCCGGCGCGGCGCGGCAGGTGCGCGAACGCGGCCAGCTCGATGCATCGGCCTCGCTCAACCTCAACGCGCGGCTGTCGCTGACCGTCGATGCGTTCAACATCACCAATGCCGAGCGCATCGAATACGAGAATGATCCGCTGAAACCGCGCCGTGCCGATTTCGATGGCCGCACCTTCCAGTTCGGCGTGCGCGCACTGTTCTGATATCCCCCAGCCTGACGGCGGCCGGCGTTCGCGCCGCGCCGCCGCCCCCTTGCCCGGAGTCCGTGATGCTGCTTGCCGCCCTGCTCTTCGCCGCGCCGGTCGCAGCGCAACCGACGCCGCCGAAACTCGAAGCGATCGACCGCGTCTGGTCGGGGCATTACAGCCGGTTCGCGCTGGTCACGACGCAGCGGCAGATGGTCATCGCCTATTACGATGCCAACCGGCAGCTGACCGTCGCCACCCGCGCGCGCGACAACGGCGCCAGCTGGGTCTATCACCGGCTCGACAGCTGGACCGGGTGGGACAGCCACAATTATGTCGCCGCCGCCGTCGATCGCATGGGCCAGATCCATGTCGTCGCCAACCTGCACAACGACCCGCTGGTCTATTACCGCACGACGCGGCCGGGCGATCCGCGCACCCTAGCCCGTATTCCAACGATGGTCGATGCGTCGCGCGAACGGCGCATGACCTATCCGGTCTTCCTGACCGATGCCGCAGGCGGCCTGGCCTTCAAGTATCGCGACGGGGGCAGCGGCAACGGCAACGAGATCTACAACCGCTACGACGCCGCGACCGGCCGCTGGAGCGCCTTGCTTGCCACCCCGCTCGCCGATGGCGAGGGACGGCGCAACGCCTATTTCGTCGGCCCGACCCTCGGTCCCGACGGGCGCTTCCACCTCGCCTGGGTATGGCGCGAGACGCCCGATGCCGCGACCAACCACGACCTGTCCTATGCCGTCAGCCGCGACCTGATCTACTGGACCCGCGCCGACGGCACGCCGCTCGCGCTACCGATCACGCTGAAGGCCGCCGAGGTCGTCGATCCCGTTCCCGAACGCGCCGGCATGATCAACAACAACACCGTGATCGGCTTCGACCGCCAGCGCCGCCCGATCATCACCTATCACAAATTCGTCGCCGACGGATCCACCCAGATCTTCCTCGCCCGCTTCGAAGGCAAGGGCTGGCGGATCGCACAGGCCAGCGACTGGCGCGGTTTCCGCTGGGATTTCGGCGGCGGCGGCTCGCTCGACAGTCGCCTGTTCGTCGAGGGCGCGGTCCCCGACGCGCCCGGCCGCATGCGCATCCGCGTCCGCCGCGACAACGCACCGATCGACCTGATCGTCGACGAAGCGACCCTCGGGCGGGTCGCCGAACGCCCCGGCACGACGCTGGCCGATCGCCTGGCGCCCATGATCGCAACCCCGCCCGGCATGACGCTCAACACCGTCGAGGCCGATGGCGCGGCGATCGCGTGGCCGACCCGTCCCCCGCACCGCGACCTGCCGACTAGCGACATTCCCGAACCGACGACGCTGCGGCTGGTCCTGCCCTGACGGCGCGTCGCCCCTATCGCAGCGTCGCCACGTCGGCGACGTCCATATCCTCGTAATCCAGATTCTCGCCCGCCATCGCCCAGACGAAGCCATAGGCGCGCGTGCCCACCCCCATATGCACCGACCATGGCGGTGACAGCACGACCTGTTCGTTGCCGACGACGATATGCCGCATCGCGTCGGGCCGGCCCATATAGTGCATCACTCGCTCGCCCGGCCCCAGCCCGAAATACAGGTACACCTCGCTGCGCCGGTCGTGAACGTGCGGCGGCATGGTGTTCCACACGCTGCCCGGATCGAGGATGGTGATGCCCAGACACAGCGCCGCACTGGCGCAGCGGTGCGGCAGGATCAGTTGATGGATCGTCCGCGCATTGCCGGTCGCGGCATCGCCCCGTCGCATCGGCGGCGCGTCGGCGGCGCTGACCTTGCGCAACGCAAAGGCCCGGTGCGCCGGCACGCTCAGCAGGAAGAAGCGCGCGCCCTCCCCCGAAAACGTCACCTCGCGACTGCCCATCGGCACGTACAGCGCCTCACAGGCATCGAGTATCGTCGCCACGCCGTCGACGGTCACCGTTCCCCGTCCGCCGACCTGCACCACCCCCAGCTCGCGCCGGTCGAGCAGCGGCAGCCCGGCGGCGCTCGCCGGCTCGGTCTGGTCGGGCAGGCGCAGCGACCCCGCACCCGGCACCGCCGCGCCGATCACGAACCGCTCGCCATGCGAATAGACCAGCACCAGTTCGCCGTCGCGGAACAGGTCGTCGATCCGGTGCTGTCCGGCCAGATCGGCGTTGCTCGCCCCCGCCATCATCGCCGGGTGCGTGGGGTGATAGGTCCGTTCGAACATGCTCAACGCTTGCCGTTCAGCCGGGCGACCTCGGTCGCCGCCAGCAACAGCGCACCGACCCCGTAATATTGCGTATCGCCCGCCGCGACCTGTTCGGGCCGGTCGCTGACCTGCTGCACATACCCCAGCTTGCCATCGGGCTGCACGGCGCGTTCCAGCGCCGCCCAGCCCCGCCGCACGACCGGTTCATAGGCCGCCCGGTCGATCAGCCCGGCATTGATCCCCCAGGCAAGGCCATAGGTGAAGAAGCCGGTGCCGCTGGTTTCGGGCGGCGAACCCTCCGGCGCCAGCAGCGACGGTGCCCAATAGCCATCGGGCTTCTGCAACGCCGCGATCCGCTTCGCCATCGCGCGGTACAGCGCGGTCATCCGCACCGCGTCGGCGCTCCCCTTGGGCAGCAGCGGCAGCGACCGGGCGATGCCGGCAAAGACCCAGCCATTGCCGCGCGACCAGAACAGCTTGCGCCCCTTGTCGTCGCGCCGTTCGAAGAAGCGGCTGTCGCGAAAGAACAGCTTCTCCTGTTCGTCGTACAGGAAATCGGTCGTTGCCCACCATTCGGACATCGCATGGGTGCGATAGCGCGCATCCCCGGTCTGCCGCGCCAGTTCGAGCATCGCGGGCGGCGCCATGAACAGCGCGTCGCACCAGCACCACCGCGACAGGCAGGCGGTATCGCCATAACCCGATGGCGGGACGTAGAAGGACAGGTGGACGCGCGGCTGCTGCGCCAGCACCTTGTCGAACGTCGCCCTGGTCGGGGCGATCGCCGCCGCGCCCGCACCGTGCTTCGCCGCCCATAGATAGCTTTGGGTGATGACATGATCGTCGGCGAAGAACGGCCGGTGCCCCGGTTGCCATTCGTTGCGCCGGCCCATCGCCTGCACCGCCTGCCCGATCGCGGGCGGTGCCCCGGCATCGGCCAGCGCGGTCATGCCGACCCAGAACACCGCCTGTTCCCAGCTGCGCGGGCGCGCGGTCTCGTCGGTTACCCGCGACACCTGCGACAGGTCGCCCATCCGCGCCAGTTGCCACCCCGCGACCTTTTCGGCCAGCACCAGCGGCTGCTGCGCCGGGGCGGTGGCCGATGCCGGCGCCTGCGCCGGCACCGCGGCCGGCAGCCCCGCGAGGACCAGCGCCAACAACGATACGCTCTTCATCTCACTTCTCCACAATGGGGATATGCACCGGGGTCAGACGCGGGCTGAGCAGATGGATGGCGAGCAACGCCAGCAGATAGGCGCTGCCCGCTACGGCAAAGATCGGAGCATAGCTACCGGTCGCCTCCAGCACATGGCCGACGAACTGCGCGATGAGCATGCCCCCGATCGCGCCCGCCGTGCCGCCGATGCCGACCACCGACGCGACGGCGGCGCGCGGGAACAGGTCGGACGGCAGCGTCAGCAGGTTGGCCGAGAACGCCTGATGCCCGGCGGTGGCCAGGCCGATCAGCAACACCGCGCCCCACAGATGGTCGACATATTGCACGGTCACGATCGGCAGCACCGCCAGTGCGCAGACCAGCATGGTCAGCTTGCGCGCCACGTTCGCGCTGCGGCCGCGTGCCATCAACCGCGACGACATCCATCCGCCGGCAACGCTGCCCAGATCGGACAGGACATAGATCGCGACCAGCGGCGGGCCGTAGCCCTTCAGGTCGAGGCCATAGCGCTTGCCGAGGAAATCGGGCAGCCAGAACAGGAACATCCACCAGATCGGATCGGTCATGAACTTGGCGATTCCATAGGCCCAGGTCTCGCGCCGCGCGAACAGCCGCCGCCACGGCAGATGCCCGGCCGGCGCGATCGGATCGCTCTCGATCAGCGCCAGCTCGGCCGCGCCGACCCGGACGTGCTCGCGCGGCCGGCGATAGATCGCGACCCACGCCACCAGCCACACGATGCTGAACGCGCCCGTCGCGATGAACGCCATCCGCCAGCCATAGGTCAGCGCGATCGCCGGCACGAGCAGCGGCGTCACGATCGCACCGACATTCGCCCCGGCATTGAACAGGCCGACCGCGAACGCCCGCTCCTTCTGCGGAAACCATTCGGCGACGACCTTCAGCCCCGCCGGGAAATTGCCGGACTCGCCCAGCCCCAGTGCGAAGCGCACCGCCGCGAACTGCACGACGCTGTTGACCATGCCGTGCGCCATATGGGCCAGCGTCCAGAAACCGAACGCCAGTGCATAGCCGATACGCGGTCCGACCAGATCGATGAACCGGCCGATGCCGAGGAAGCCGATGGCATAGGCCGCCTGGAACCAGAACACGATGTCGGCATATTGCCGCTCGCTCCAGCCCAGGTCGGCTTGCAGCAGCGGCTTGAGCACGCCGATCATCTGCCGGTCGATATAGTTGATGGCCGTCGCGGCGAACAGCAGGGCGCAGATCGTCCAGCGATACGATCCGGCTCTGGTCGCCATCGTGCTGCTCGTTCCGGTCACGGCACCCTCCCCACCGGATCGTTCCGGTCGCCATAATTGGTAGGATAACTATTTCCGCACTGTCAACCGCTCCCCGAAAGAATGGAAACGCGGCGGACGCTGCGACCGCGCGCGCCGCCCTATCGGGTTCGTCCTGTCGTCCTGCTCCGCCCCGGCTGATCGACCATTCCTGCACGCCAAAGTCATCACATTCCGACCACCGCTGACATCGAACAGCATGGAGGCAGCACGCGACCAGTTGTCCTATCAATTCTTTCGCGCTACGCTTGGCCCTCAACCCGCAGGGACCCACCCGAATGCGCCGATCGATCGCCCTGCTCGCTCTCCTGACCGCAGCCGCCGCCGCGCCGGGGCAGGATGCACCGCTCCCGCCGGTCGTCGGCCCCCTGCCCGAACCACCCGCCGCCGACCGGACGCCGGGCGCGCGCGTGATCCTCGCCGATTATCGCCATGACGACCTGTTGTGGGAAAACGACCGGACGGCGCACCGCATCTACGGCCATGCGCTCGAAGCGGTCGAGCCGCCGTCCGGCTCGGGCATCGACGCCTGGGGAAAGAATGTCGCACGGCCGTTCATGGACCGGCAACTGCGCACCGGCGACCAGCACGCCTTTCATGGCGAGGGTATCGATTTCTACCATGTCGGCAGCAGTCGCGGCATGGGCGGCCTAGGCATCTGGTTCGACAACAAGCTGTGGACTTCGCGCAATTTCGTCGCCCATCGCATCCTCCGGACCGGAGGGCGGGTCGCATCGTTCGAAGTGGACTATGCGCCATGGCCGGTCGATGTCGGTCGGCGGGTCTGGGAAACGCGGCGCTTCAGCCTGCCGATGGGCACCCATTTCACGCGCATGGAATCGACCATCCGCTCGGACCGGGCGGGTCCGCTGACGATCGGCATCGGCCTGTCGAAGCGCGCGGGCGGCGACAATCCGACGGTGACGATCGACCGCGCCCGCGGCCTGATCGCGCTCTGGGGACCCGAAAACGCCGACCACGGCACGCTGGGGCTCGCCCTTCGCGTCGATCCCGCCGCGATCGTCGATATCCGTCAGGATGCGGACAATTACCTGATCCTGCTGAACGCCGTCCCCGCCCGCCCCTTCGTCTATTACGCCGGATCGGCGTGGAGCCGCGGCGTCGGCGGGTTCCGGTCGGCGGCGGCATGGACAGACCATGCGCGACGCGCCCCGCTCGACTTCCAGCCCGCAACCCGAACAGGCCAGACCCGATGACCCCCAATCCGCTGACCGGCGTCCTCTATCACTGGCTCGGCGGCTTCGCCTCCGCCAGCTTCTACGTCCCCTATCGCGGGGTGAAGCGCTGGTCGTGGGAGATCTACTGGCTGACCGGCGGCATTTTCTCCTGGCTCCTGGCACCCTGGTTCTTCGCCTCGATCCAGACCAACGACCTGCTGGGCGTCCTCTCCGCGACACCTTCGCCGACGTTGCTCTGGCCGATCTTCTTCGGGATCCTCTGGGGTTTCGGCGGCCTGGGCTATGGGCTGGTCATGCGCTATCTCGGCCTGTCGCTGGGCATGGCGGTCGTGCTGGGGCTGTGTACCGTGTTCGGCACGCTGATCCCGCCGCTGTTTGCCGGGGATTTCTCTGCCAAGCTGCTCGACACGGTGTCGGGCAACATCATCCTGCTCGGCCTCGCCCTGACGCTCGCCGGGATCGTCGTCGTCGCCATGGCCGGCGCGAAGAAGGATCAGGCGCTGTCCCCCGAACAGAAGGCGGCGGCGGTTGCCGAATTCGATTTCCGCAAGGGGCTCGCCGTCGCGATCTTCGCCGGGATCATGTCGGCCTGCTTCGCCTTCGGCCTCGCGGCGGGCGAACCGATCAAGGCGCTGTCGGCGGCGGCAGGGACCGGGCCGCTGTGGACCGGGCTGCCGGTGCTGTGCCTCGTCATGTTCGGCGGGCTGCTGACCAACGCGGTGTGGTGTACGATCCTGATCGTCCGCAACCGCAGCGGCAGCGAATGGTTCGGTCGCGGCAAGGCGGCAGGCGCGCCGATGGCCCGCAACTTCGCCCTGTGCGCGCTGGCGGGGACGGCGTGGTATTTCCAGTTCTTCTTCTACACCATGGGCGAGAGCCAGATGGGCAAGTTCGGCTTTTCCAGCTGGACGCTGCACATGGCGTCGATCATCATCTTCGGCACGCTCTGGGGCTTCGCGCTGAAGGAGTGGAAGGACGCCGCGCCCGCCACCCGCGTCATGGTCTGGGCCGGGGTCGCGCTGCTGATCCTCGCCACGATCGTCATCGGTTACGGCAATATGGTTGGGTGACCAGGGCCGATCGACATTCAGAAGATGGCGTGCCGAAAACGGTGGTTTTGCGTGACCCGGAGCGCAGCGTACTACCGGTACGTGAGCACCGGAAGCGCGCAGAACCGCCGTTTGCAGGCCGTCAGGGCTGAATGTCGATCGGCTCTAGGTTCGCCACCTGTCGCATCAGGCGCGGTAACGCAGCGCTTCCAGCATCAACGTGAAGGCGGGGGATGGTTGTCGCCGGCTGGGGTAATAGAGGTAATAGCCGTCGAACGGTTCGCACCAGTCCTCCAGAACCCTGACAAGGGATCCGGCGGCAAAGTGGCGATCGACATGCCCCTCGATCGTGAACGCGATACCGCGTCCGGCCAACGCCGCGGCGACGACCATGTCGGCGTCGTTGAACACGAGCTGCCCCTTCGTCCTGACCTTCAGTTCCTTGCCGTCGCGCTCGAACTCCCAGGCATATAGACCACCCGACGTCGCCATCCGCAGGCTGATGCAATTGTGCTCCGCCAGATCATAGGGGGTCTGCGGCGTTCCGTGCTGGTCCAGATAGCCCGGTGCGGCGAACGCGGCCATGCGCAGCCGGGGGCTGATGGGCACCGCGATCATGTCCTGATCCAGTCGCTCGCCCAGCCGAACGCCGGCGTCGAACCGGTCGCTGACGATATCGACGAGGCCGTTGTCGATACTGATCTCGACATTGATGTCGGGGTTTTCGGCGGTCAGCCGGTCGGTGACCGGCCACAGCACGGCTCGCGCGGCATGGGCGCTGGAGGTGATCCTGACGGTGCCGGCCGGACGCTCCCGCAGCTCGGTCAGCGATGCCAGCCGGTCGCCGATGTCCTCCAGGGCGGGGCGCAAGGTCTCGATCAGACGTTCGCCGGCTTCGGTCGGAGCGACGCTCCTCGTCGTCCGGGTCAGCAATCGCAGACCCAGCTTCGCTTCGAGACGGCGCATCGTGTGACTGAGCGCCGACTGCGAAATGCCGAGTTTCGCCGCCGCTTTGGTAAAGCTGCGCTCCTCCGCAACGGCCAGGAACAGGGCCAGATTGCCCAGCTCTTCACGCTGCATGTCGGGGCACCGGGGGTTTCATGACATGATGTCATAGACCCAAGCGATTTACCCTGTCTAATCCTTAGAACCGCTTCGGGTTACATTGCGATCATCGTGGCCCGAGGCGTGACCGGCGGGCCGGACGAGGATTTTGACGATGCAGACGCGCGTATCGGGCCGCGGCGATCATGGGGTATCCGCCCTTCGGCTTCGTTGCATGGGAGCCAGCCATGGCGATGGTCCAGCTACGGATCGCGCGGAGGCGGTGTGGCTCGACCAACGCCGAGCGCCGTTCGTCATTCGCGGGCCGATGCCCCGGCACCGGCCTCGCCTCTTCAACTACATGCGGGAGCAGTTTTGGATGAACACCCGATCGACCCACGGAATGACGCGGCTTGGCCTGCTGGGTGCCGTCGCCTTGTCGATGTTGCCCTTGCAGCCGCTACTCGCGCAACAGACGCCGGCACCGCCCACCGAGACGATCAGGACCGCCGCGACGCATACCCCGACCGAGCAGCAGATCATCGACCTGTCGAAGACCAAATGGGTCTGGATGGCGGACAGGAAGGTCGACCCGCTGGCGGCGCTGTTCGACGACCGTGCCATGTTCACCCACATGGGCGGAACGTGGGGCAAGGCGGTGGAACTGGCCACCATCCAGAGCGGCGGTATCTGGTACAAGAAGGCCTCGATCCATGCGGTGGACGTGCGCGTGTTCGGCGACGATCGTGCTGGAAGACCTCGATCTGGAAGCCGTGGTAGGCGGTCGCACCGTCACCAATCCCTTCATGGTCACGGAAATCTACAACCGGCAGGCCGGCAAATGGCGCCTGACCCAGCTCACCTTCTCGCGCCTCGTCCGTCCGGTGAAGGCAAGCGCCGGCAGCAATTGATTTGAATCGGAGGTCAGGATGGGAGACGAAACGATGAAGGTCGCATCCGCAACTGCCGCCGTGCTGGCGATGGCCGTGCCGGTCGAGGCGCAGGAGCGTCCGTCGGTCGCGCCGAAGAACATGCAGGCGATCGCGCCGGCACTTGCCGGCTATACCGACCGGGTGCTGTTCGGCGACGTGTGGGTGCGTCCCGAGCTGGCCCCGCGCGACCGCAGCATCGTCACCCTGTCGGTGCTGATCGCCACGGGCAAGACCGCGCAGATGACGAGCCATCTCGGTCGCGGCCTCGATAACGGCCTCAAGCCGTCCGAGGTCGCGGGCATGGTGACGCAACTCGCCTTCTATACCGGGTGGCCGAACGCCGTGTCGGCCCTGAACGAGGTCGAGAAGGTGTTTGCCGCACGCCATGTCGATCTGAAGTCGCTTGGCACGCTGCCTCCGGCCACCGCGCCGCTCCCCGGCTCCGATCCCGCGCGTGCCGCGACCGTCGACCGGACGCTCGCCCCGGTCGCACCCAAGCTCGCGCAGCTTACCAACGACGTCGTGTTCGCCGACTTGTGGCGGCGCACCGACCTGTCGCCGCGCGACCGCAGCCTCGTCACCATCGCCGCGCTCGCCGCAGGCGGTGATGGCGACCAGCTCGCCTTCCACGTCCGATATGGCCTCGAAAATGGGCTGACGCAGCCGCAGATCGTTGAGGCCCTGACCCATCTCGCGTTCTACGCAGGGTGGCCGAAGGCGAACGCCGCCATCGGCGTCGCGGGCAAGGTGTTCGCCAACAAGGAGATTGCCGTCATGTCACAGGTTCAGGTCATCCGTCCCGGTCAGGAGCCGAAATCCGGCCCCGCCGAGTATTTCACCGGCAGCGTATCGGTCGCGTCGCCTTTCAAAGCCACCGGCGATGCCCGCCTTGGCGGTGCGACGGTGACGTTCCAGCCGGGCGCGCATACGAACTGGCACACGCATCCGCTGGGCCAATTGCTGATCGTCACCGACGGGCGGGGATGGGTCCAGGTCGACGGCGAGGCCGCGAAGCCGATCGCGACCGGCGACACCGTGTTCATATCGCCGGGCGTCAGGCACTGGCACGGCGCGGCGTGCGATAGCGCGTTGACCCATGTGGCGGTGTCGGAAGCGCAGGACGGTACGTCCGTGACGTGGCTCGAACCGGTCGCCGACGACGTTTACGACAAGTTGTGACGGGAGAGACGGCGATGATGACCGAGCTGGAAATGTCGAGGCGCGGTGTCCTCGCCGGCAGCGCCGCAGCGGCTGCGCTGGCGGCGGCACCGCACGTAGAAGCACAGCCCGCAAAATCGGCTGCGCCCGCGACCATGCCGGTATCGCTCACCGTCAACGGCACGCGTCGTGACCTCAATCTCGACACGCGCACGACGCTGCTCGATGCGCTGCGCGAGCATCTGCAACTCACCGGCACGAAGAAGGGCTGCGATCACGGGCAATGCGGCGCCTGCACCGTCATCGTGAACGGCGAGCGGATCAATTCCTGCCTGAGCCTCGCCGTCCAGCATCAAGGAGACGAGGTAAAGACGATCGAGGGGCTGGGCACGCCCGACAAGCTCCACCCGATGCAGGCCGCGTTCGTCCGGCATGATGGCTATCAGTGCGGCTATTGCACGCCGGGCCAGATTTGTTCGGCCGTCGCGGTGCTGGACGAGATAAGGCGCGGCGTGCCGAGCCATGTGCAGGCCGATCTTTCCGCGCGACCGCAGCCGACCAACATCGAAATGCGCGAACGGATGAGCGGCAATATCTGCCGGTGCGGCGCCTATTCCAACATCGCCGAGGCGATGGCCGACGTTGCGGGAGCAAGCGCATGAAGCCCTTCACCTATGAGCGCGCGAAGACGCCCGCGGAAGCCGCTGCCGCTGTGGCCCGTCAGCCCGGAGCAAGGTTCCTCGCCGGGGGCACCAACCTGCTCGACCTGATGAAGCTGGAAATCGAGACGCCCCGGCATCTGGTCGACGTACAGGACCTGAAGCTCGACCGGATCGAGCCGACGACGGATGGCGGATTGCGGATCGGCGCGCTGGTCACGAACACCGCGCTCGCCGCCGACACCCGCGTCCGCCGCGATTACGGCGTGCTGACCCGCGCGATCGTGGCCGGTGCCTCCGGCCAGCTTCGCAACAAGGCGACCACGGCGGGCAACCTGCTGCAGCGGACCCGTTGTCCCTATTTCTACGATCCCAACATGCCCTGCAACAAGCGCAAGCCGGGGTCGGGCTGCGCCGCGATCGGCGGCTATTCGCGTCAGCTCGCGGTGATCGGTTCGAGCGACCAGTGCATTGCCACCTATCCCGGCGACATGGCCGTCGCGATGCGCGTGCTGGATGCGACCGTGGAAACGGTCAAGGCGGATGGCACGACCCGCGCTATCCCGATCGCCGATTTCCATCGCCTGCCCGGCGACATGCCCCACCTCGACAACAATCTGGAGGCGGGCGAACTGATTACGGCGGTGACGCTGCCCCGGCCGCTGGGCGGTACGCACCACTATGAGAAGGTTCGCGACCGGGCATCCTATGCCTTCGCGCTCGTCTCGGTCGCGGCCGTGATCCAGAAGGACGGGAGCGGACGCGTGGCGTTCGGCGGGGTCGCGCACAAACCGTGGCGGGTCGAGGCGGCCGACGCAGCGATGGTCCAAGGGGCCGCTGCCGTGACGGCCAGGGCGTTCGCGAACGCCCGCCCGACCGACGACAATGCGTTCAAGATACCGCTCGCGACGCGGGCGCTTGCAGCCACCATCGCGGAGGGCAAGTCAGCATGAAGTTCGACACGCCAGCAGGCACCAACCCGATCGACCGGGAAACGGTTGTCGGCAAGCCGCACCCGCGCATCGAGGGACCGCTGAAGACGACCGGGCGCGCGGTCTATTCCTATGAGAACCATGCGGCCGCGCCGAACGCCGCCTACGGCTATGTCGTCGGCGCGGGCATCGCCAAGGGCCGCATAGCGTCGATGGACGTGCGCGAGGCCAGGGCCGCGCCGGGTGTCCTCGCGATCGTGACGGCCGATAATGCCGGCCCGATCAAGACGGGAGGGTTCTACGTCGCCAGGCCGCTCACCGGGCCGGAGGTCGAGCATTACCATCAGGCGATCGCGCTGGTCGTCGCGGAAACCTTCGAGCAGGCGCGCCATGCCGCCTCGCTGATCCGCGTCGATTATGCGCGCGAACAGGGCGCGTTCGACCTTGCCGCCGCACGCGCAGGAGCGAAGCCGCATCAGCGCCAGCCCGATATTCGCATCGGCGACTTCGACACGGCGTTTGCATCGGCTCCGGTGAAGGTCGATGAAACCTACACCACGCCCGACCACAGCCACATGATGCTGGAGCCGCACGCCACGATCGCGCGCTGGGATGGCGACCACCTGACGATATGGTCGGCACAGCAGATCGTCGGCTGGGCGCGGCGCGATCTGGGCAACAAGCTGGGCATCCCGCAGGACAGGATTCGCGTCGTCGCGACCTATATCGGCGGCGGGTTCGGCGGAAAGGGCAGCGTCTGTTCGGACGCGATCCTCGCCGCGCTCGGCGCGCGCGCGGTCGGCCGGGCGGTGAAGGTGGCGTTGCCGCGCCCGCTGATGCCGAACAATACGTCGCATCGCCCGGCCACGATCCAGCGGGTCCGTCTGGCGGCGGGGCGCGACGGCAGGCTGGTCGCGGTCGGCCACGAAACCCTGTCGGGCAATCTGCCCGGCGGCGGTCCGGAGATCGCGGCTGCGCAGACGCAGTTGCTCTATGCCGGGGCCAACCGTCTCAACCTGACCCGGCTCGCGACGCTCGACCTGCCCGAAGGCAATGCGATGCGCGCGCCGGGCGAGGCGTCGGGCCTGATGGCGCTCGAAGTGGCGATGGACGAGCTGGCCGACAAGCTGGGGATGGACCCGGTGGAGCTGCGCGTCCTCAACGATACGCAGGTCGTCCCCGGCGACGAAGGCCAGACGCCGCGCCCCTTCTCGATCCGGCAGCTCGTCCCCTGCCTGCGCACCGGCGCCGAACGCTTCGGGTGGAAGGAACGAAACCCCAAGCCCGGCAGTCGCCGCGAAGGCCGCTGGCTGATCGGCATGGGCATGGCCGCCGCGATCCGCGGCGCGCCGATCATCCCGGCCGGCGGGCGTGTCACGCTCGACGGCAAGGGGCTCGTGACCGTCGAGAGCAACATGACCGACATGGGAACGGGCAGCTACACCATCATCGGCCAGACGGTCGCCGAGATGATGGGCGTGCCCCTCGACCGCGTCGTGGTGAAGCTCGCGGATTCGGATTTCCCCGAAGCCTTCGGGGGTGGCGGACAGGGTGGCGCCGCATCGGCCACCGCCGGTGCTTATGCCGCGTGCGTCAAACTGCGCGAGGCGGTGGCGACGAAGCTCGGGTTCAACTCCGCCGACGCCGAGTTCGTCGACGGCGAGGTGCGCTCGGGCAACCGACGGGCCCCGCTCGCCCGGGCCGCGAAGGACGGCGCGATCACCGCCGAAGACAAGATGGAATATGGCGACCTGTCGCAGCGCTTCTCGCAACAGACCTTCGGCGCGCATTTCTGCGAAGTCGCGGTCGATGCCTATACCGGCGAAATCCGCATCCGCCGGATGCTCGCCGTCTGCGCGGCCGGACGCATCCTCAACCCCGTCACCGCGCGCAGCCAAGTGATCGGCGGCATGGTCGGCGGCGCAGGCGCGGCGTTGATGGAAGAACTGGCCGTCGACAATCGCTTCGGCTTCTTCGTCAATCACGACCTCGCCGGATACGAAGTGCCGGTCCATGCCGACATCCCGCATCAGGAGGTCATTTTCCTCGACGAAACCGATCCCACCATGTCGCCGGTGAAGGCGAAGGGCGTGGGCGAACTGGGCATTTCCGGCGTCGCCCCTGCCATCGCCAACGCGGTCTACAACGCGACCGGGGTCCGGGTCCGGGAATATCCGATCACCCTCGACAAGCATCTGGCGAAGCTGCCGGAGATCGTGTGATGCAGGGTGCGCAGCGGTTCTCGCGCCGTACCATGCGGTCGATTTCGCACGCGCCAAACGCCGGTCAGGCTGCCGTCCCGGATAGCCTTGCGCCCCCGGCCGGGGCCAACCATGCGCTGCGCTACGCCGCCGCTATGCGCTTTCCCGGAATCGATCTCGAAAGCCTATGGAGGGATGCGTAGCTGGTCGGGGCGGACGCCGGACGTCCGATCATGCGAGGACTTGCGACGCCCATGTCGTACCAACCCGACCCGGAACCCGACGAACGCGGGACCGCCATCTTCGTAGGACAGGACCGTGCCGGCCACTGGCTGGTGCAGGACAGCCACGGCATGCTCGAGGGCCGCTTCGTGTCGCGCGGCGCGGCGATGCAGTTCGCGGCGGCCGAATGCCGGGTGTATCGCGCGGTCCTGCGCTGCGCCGCCGAACCGTTGGTGCCGCGCGTGTCGTTCGAACCGCTGGGGGCCGAGCGATGAATGCGCTGCCGCAGCCGCGCCCTGCCGGGCATCCGGTCGTGCCGCGGCCCGCCGTTCCGGTCCGCCGCGCCCCGCGCGCCGACCCGCGCTGGGCGCGGATCGCGGCGACGCTCGACGGGCTGCGGCTGCGGCACCGGCGTTCGGTGCGGATCGTCGATGCCGATTGCGGCTGCGGCACGCTGCTGATCGAGGCGGCGCGCTATGCCCGCGCGATCGGCTTCACCGCGATCGAGGTGCGCGGCATCGACGGTGCCCCGGCGATGATCGGCCGGGCACGGGCCGCCGCGCTGCGCCACGCCGATCCGGCAATCGGCTATCGCTTCGACTGCGTCGACATGGCAGCGGCGCTGGGCGAGGAAACGGCGTTTCCGGCGGATATCGTGCTGTGCCGCGCGCCGCACGACGCCGCGCTGCTGGCGGCGGCGGGTAAGGCAGTCATCGACGACGCCGCCCCGGGGTGCCGCCGGTGACCCGGCGCGACTGGTCATGGCGGGCAGGCGGCATGCTGCTGACCGGCGGGGCGTCCGCGCTGTGCGTGAAGCTCGACGGATCGGCGCTGGCCGTCATGCTGCTGCCCCCCGCCCTGCTCGGCTTGCCGTTGATGGTCCATGGTCGGCGGGTGGGTCAGGCGATACGGGCGCAGTGGCGCGGCCATGCCGACACGGCGATGGCGATCCACGCCGCGCGGCTGCGGGCGGTGCGGGCGCGCTTCAGTCGGTGAACACCACCGTCTTGGCGCCGTTCAGCAGCACGCGGTCGGCAAGGTGATGGCGCACCGCCCGCGCCAGCACGCGCCGTTCGATATCGCGCCCCTTGCGCACCAGCGTCTCGGGACTGTCGGCATGCGACACATGCTCGACATCCTGCGCGATGATCGGCCCCTCGTCGAGGTCGGCGGTGACGTAATGGGCGGTGGCGCCGATCATCTTGACCCCGCGGGCATGGGCCTGGTGATAGGGCTTGGCACCCTTGAACCCGGGCAGGAAGCTGTGGTGGATATTGATGCACCGTCCCGACAGGAACGCCGCCAGATCGTCCGACAAGATCTGCATGTATCGCGCCAGCACGACCAGTTCGGCGCCGCTGTCATCGACCACCGCCTTGATCGCCGCTTCCTGTGCCGCACGGGTCGCGGGGGTGACCGGCAGGTGGTGGAACGGCACCCCGCCCAGGTCGATCCCGTCGAACCCCGCACGCGGATGGTTGGACACGATGCCGACGACCTCCATCGCCAGCTCCCCGATCCGCCAGCGATAGAGCAGGTCGGCAAGGCAGTGGTCGAACTTCGACACCAGCAGCAGCACCCGGCGCGCACGATCGGCCGGGCGGATCGACCACGTCATGCCATCGCGCTGCGCCAGTCCGGCAAAGCGCCCGTCCAGGTCGCCCGCCGCCGCATTGGGCAGGGTGAACACGACCCGCATGAAGAAGCGCCCGGTCTCGGCATCGTCGAACTGCGCCGCCTCGCGGATGTTGCCGCCATGATCGAACAACAGCCCGGTCACCCGCGCGACGATCCCCGGCTGGTCGGGACAGGACAGGGTCAGGACATGGAGACGGTCGGACATGGCGCGGCCTTGGCTGGAGACGGGCGGATGAACCATGGCCGGCACCGATCCGCAAGGCCGGACGGCGCCGAAGCCCGCCCCGCGGCGAAGAAACGCCGGGTGTTAAATGACATCAGGAAGAACCGTTTGTGCTGAGTAGGGACTGAGCTTGTCGAAGGCCCGTATCGAAGCATCACCACAGTCCTTCGATACGCCGCTTCGACAAGCTCAGCGACTACTCAGGACGAACGGCTCCGTTCGAGGCCATCAGGCTATAGAGTTTGATCCATCCGTATGGAAACGTCACCCCAGCGAAGGCTGGGGTCTCCATCGGCTCCTGCTGCGCGCTACCACCGGGAGATCCCGGCCTTCGCCGGGATGGCGCCCGGTTCAATATGCGTGGATCAAACACCTAGCGACCGAACGCTCCCCGGCATCGACACGGCGACCATGGTTCCGCAATGCCCCGCCGACCCGTTGAACGGCACGGCGTCCGGCCGAACGCAGCGGCGAACGACATCGACCCGATGAACGCCGGTGACGACCCGACGCGCGCTGCTGGCGAAACATGCCGATGGCGCGGTACGCCGCCGGGGCGCATCCGGCGCGGAACGGCGATGATCCATGGCGACTCCGGGCGCGATTGACAGCCCGTGAAAACGACCGCAAGGGCACGTTACAACATAACAGGGATCGATCGTGTTCAAATTTGCCCGTGCCGCGGCCTTGCTGGCGCCGCTGCCCTTCTGCGCCGCACCCGCCCTCGCCCAGACAC
>NZ_JASCXF010000031.1:0-56838 GCF_030062225.1 Sphingomonas sp. 2R-10 | reverse complement strand
CCCCCCCCCCCCCCCCCCGGGCGCTCACCCGACCGCTACCGCCTCGGGCTGCATGATGACGCTCCCCGCCGCGACGTCCTGCAACAGCCAGACATTGCCGCCGATCACCGCCCGGTCGCCGATCGTTACCCGGCCGAGGATCGTCGCCCCGGCATAGATCACCACATCGTCGCCGACGATCGGGTGCCGCGCGATACGTTCGGCCGACGGACCACTTTCGGTTCGCGGCTGCGATCGATGCGGGGTCCGCGCGCCCAGCGTGACATGCTGGTACAGCCGCACCCGCGCGCCGATCACCGCGGTCTCGCCGATGACGACGCCGGTGCCATGGTCGATGAAGAAGCCCGGCCCGATCGTCGCGCCCGGATGGATGTCGATCCCGGTCCGCTCGTTCGCGATTTCCGAGATGATGCGTGCGACGATCGGCGCGCCGAGCGCGTCGAGTTCGTGCGCCAGCCGATGGTGTAGGATCGCGGTGGCGCCGGGGTAGCAGATGAGGATTTCGTCGACGCTGCGTGCCGCCGGATCGCCGCGAAAGATCGCCGCGACATCGGTATCGAGCAGCGCCCGCACCCGTGACAAGGTGCCGGCGAACAGCCGGACGATCTCCGCCGGGCGATCGTTCGCGGCCTCGACCCCGGCGGCGTTCCGCCAATAGGCGAATTCGGCGGCGATCGCCGCGTCGAGCAGCGCCAGCGCATCGGTCAACAGTGCCGCGACGAACCGGTCCTCGCCCGCGGCATCGCCGGTAAAGCCGCCGATCCGTCCCGGAAACAGGGCATCCGCCAGCAGCTCGACGGCACGCGCGATCGGGGCGCGGCGCGGAAAGTCGGCCGGGTGGCGGCGGCTGGGCTGTGCCTGCCGCCACGCCATTCGCGCGGTGGCGAGGGCACGGGTGGCATGATCGATCGCGCGGTGACGATCCTCGTCGGGCTCGGACATGGCATGGCTCGAACAAAAAGGGCCGGGCGGTTGCTGCCGCCCGGCCGAGGTTACGCTTAGGGAGCTACCTAGCGTCGCGGAGGCCGCGCCGGGGGCGCGGCGAAACTCAAAAAGCGTTGGCGACCGGATCGACCGCGTTCGTCGCCGGGGCATCGAGCAACGCATTGTCGCCGGACAGGGCGACGTCGTTGCCGAACGCGCTGTCGTTGCCGAACGTCGTGTCGTTCGCCAGCGGCTCGTCGAGCGTGGTCAGGTTGGTTTCGATCACGGCATTTTCGGCCGCGGCGTTGTCGGTCGCGCTGTTCCCCGAACAGGCGGTCAGGCCGAACAGCGCGATGGCCGCCAGCGGTGCGAAGGAAATCCTCAAACCCTTGTCTCCCGGTTGGTCGCCATCGGGCGACATCAACCCCGGTTGTAGCGGAGCGGGAGACGGGGGGAATAATCCCATTGCTTTAGTAGGGTATTATTTTCCTTTCAGCGGACACGCCCGATCAAGCGGCACGGTTTCGATGCTGGAAGGAAAGGCGGGGGTGGTGGAGCTGAGGGGAATCGAACCCCTGACCTCTGCAGTGCGATTGCAGCGCTCTCCCATCTGAGCTACAGCCCCGCCCCGTTCCCGGCATGGCCGGGGCCGTCCCCTTAGCGGCCCCGAAAAGCGGATGCAACGGGTCTCCTCGTAATTCGCCGAAAATCCCGCTGCGGCGACCGATCGCTACGGCGCGGCCCTTCGTCGCGCCTGCCCTGCACCACGGGAACCAACCGACGAGTCGGCGTTTGTCTGGATACGACACGGCAGCACTGCTGCTGCGCCGCGAAAACAAGAACATGAACCATCTGCAGGAGATTTTCATGGGCAACGATCGCTATTCGCGCGACGACGACTGGTCGCGGAACAACCGGAGCGACGACGGACGCTGGCGGGATGCGGAGGATCGCGGGCGTGGCGGCTATGGCGCACAGGGCTATGGCAGTTCGTCGTGGCAGGGCAGTGATCGCGATGATCGCGGCAGCCGCGACTATTATGGCGGCCGTTCGACGTCCGGATCGAGCTACGGCAGCGACCGCGGCCAACGCTACGATGCCGACCGCGGGCAGGGCTTTGGCAGCCGCGACTTCGACTATGGCGACCGTGGCGGTCGTTCGTACGGCGCACAGAGCGATCGCTATCGCGGCAGCTATGCCAGCGACGGCCATCGCTTCACCGAGCAGGGCGATCACAGCTACGGCGCGAACCGCGGCTATGGCAACGACCGTGGCTTCAGGAACGATCGCGATCGCGGCAACGACCGCTTCGGCGGAAACGACCGGTTCCGCGGCGATCGTCAGCGGCAGGACCTCGAGTACGACAACGCCGATCGCGGCTTCCTCGCGCGCGCGGGCGACGAAGTCCGCTCGTGGTTCGGCGACGAAGAGGCGGAACGCCGCCGCGAACGCGACCAGCGCTATGACGAGCAGATGGCGCGATATGACGACCGCCACGGCGACCATGCCTACCGGTCGTGGCGCGACACGCAGGTCAGCGCGTTCGACCGCGACTATGACGAATATCGTCAGGAAAATGCGACGAAGTTCCAGAACGATTTCGCTGCGTTCCGCACCGAACGCCAGACGCAGCGCGACAGCCTGACCCGCGTTGCGGAGCATATGGAAGTGGTCGGATCGGACGACGCGCATGTCGGCACCGTCGACAAGGTGCGCGGCGACCGCATCATCCTGACCAAGAACGATGCCGATGCTGGCGGCCATCACCATTCGATCCCCTCGCGCTGGGTATCGTCGGTCGATGACAAGGTGAAACTGCGCAAGACTGCGTCGGAAGCCAAGCAGGCATGGCGCGACGAGGAACAGCAGCAGGCGATGTTCCGCGATACGTCGCAGCAGCGCTATGGCAGCGACCGCTTCGGCGGCGGCGCGTCGAACGACGACCGGACGCAGGAAGCCAACCGCTACGGTACGTCGGGCACGACCGGCACGACGACGGGGCAGGCGCTGAACGCGGGCACCTCGACGACCGCCGGCACCGGCGTGACCGGGTCGACGAGCGACCAGAGCGATACCAATTTCAATCGCAGCTTCCCCGGCGCCTACTGAAGGGTTCGCGGTGGCGACAGGCGGAGGGGCTCGGGAAACCGGGCCCCTTTGCTTTTGGGGTGCGAGGCACTAGGTTGCTGTCTGAAACCGATATGGAGCATCGATAATGGCGAAGGCATGGCATCTGATCCGGCGGCCCAACGGAATGCCGGTGGCGGAGGATTTTGCGTTGCGCGACCTGCCGCAGCGCGATCTGGCTGAAGGCGAAGTGCGGATCGCCAATCGCTGGCTGTCGGTCGACCCTTATATGCGCGGGCGAATGAACGACGTGAAGAGCTACGTCCCGCCCTTCGCGCTCGATGCGCCGATGGACGGTGGCGCGGTCGGTGAAGTGATCGAAAGCCGTGCCGACGACCTGCCGGTGGGAACCCGCGTCCAGCACATGGCGGGCTGGCGCGACGAGGCGGTGGTTCCGGCCAGGGGGGTGCAGAAGCTCCCCGACCTCGACCTGCCCGATCAGGCGTTCCTCGGGGCGCTGGGCCTGACCGGCATGACCGCGTGGTTCGGGCTGCTGACCGTGGCCGAAGCCAGGCCGGGCGAAACGGTGTTCGTGTCGGCGGCCGCCGGTGCGGTCGGATCGGTCGTGGTCCAGATCGCCAAGGCGAAGGGCATGACCGTCATCGGATCGGCCGGCGGCGCAGAAAAGGTGGAGTGGGTCCGCTCGCTCGGCGCCGACAAAGTTATCGATTACAAGGGCGACGTGCCGCTGGTGAAGGCGTTGGGCGCGGCGGCTCCGGACGGGATCGACGTGTATTTCGACAATGTCGGCGGCGACCATCTCGACGCCGCGCTGGCGCACGCGAAGCAGGGCGCGCGTTTCGCGATCTGCGGCATGATCGATGGCTATAACGCGTCGCAGCCGATCAGCCTGCGCTACCTGATGCGCGTGATCGCCGCGCGCATCCGTGTGCAGGGCTTCATCGTCAGCGACTATCTTGGCCGCATCGGCGAGTTCCAGCAGGGGATGGGCGAGATCGTAGCCAGCGGCAATTTCCAGCGTGAGGAGACGGTCGTCGAAGGGCTGGACAACATGCCCGACGCATTCCTCGGCCTGTTCAGCGGCAGGAACAAGGGCAAGATGCTGGTCAAGCTGTAACGCCAAAATCCTCCCCGGCACGGGGAGGATTTTCCCTCAGCGCAGCTTCGCGATCTTCAGCCCGTCTTCCTTGGCGCGGTCCTTGATCGATTCTTCGCTGCGGGTCAGCGCCTTGGCGAGTGCCTTGAGCGCCATGCCCTTGCCCGCCAGCTGGTGCAGCTTCTGGATTTCGTCGGGGCGCCACGGCTGGCGGTGACGTTCGAATTTTTCGGCCATGGCGGTTCTCCTACCGGTTGCGGGCCAGCCGCACCAGCGCGGCATCGAGCGATTGCAGGAAGCGTGAGCGATCGGTCTTGCCGAACGGCGGCGGTCCGCCCAACTGGTCGCCGCCCGCGCGCAGATCCGCCATGATCGCCCGCATCGCGATCGCTCCGCCGATCGACGCGCCGGTGAACGGCTTTCCGTTGGGCGCGATCACGACTGCACCCATTTTCAGGCAGCGATCGGCCAGCAGGATATCGGCGGTGACCACCACGCTGTCCCTGTCCGCCGCTTCCGCAATCCAGTCGTCCGCTGCGTCGAAGCCGTCGGACACGACCACCCGCTCGACCCACGGCAGCACCGGTACCCGGAAGTGGCTGTTGCTGACCACCGACACTGTCGCGCCATGCCGTTCGGCGACGCGGTACACCTCGTCCTTCACCGGACAGGCATCGGCATCGACGAGGACGCGGATCATGGCTCGATCGGGCCGGTCTCGATCACCTCGATCGCGTCGCTCCGCCCGCCGAAATCGGCGGTTTCGCCCGCCATCAGCCCGGTCATCGCCAGCGCGAGCGGCGCGGTGAAGGGGATACGCCCCGCCGCCGGATCGGCCTCGTCGCTGCCGACCAGCTCGATCGTCCTGCGCTGTCCGTTCAACGCATAGGTAACGCGCGATCCGAAGCCGACCTCGTCGGTCGGGGTCGCAGCGATCTCCGCGGTCGAATGGCGCGTCCGCCAATAACGCAGGTCGCGGCGGATCGCCGTGATCCGCTCGGCATCGCCCTCCGCCGCCAGCTCGCCCTCCAGCCGCGCGACCTGTTCGGCCATCGCCGCCAGCCCGCGGCGGGTGACGAGATTGGGGCCGGGCGGCAGCGGCAGTTCGAAGCGCGGTTCCTTGTGCTCGTCGTCATCCTCCCGCCGGAACGCGACGCTCATCAGATCGCTCCCGAAAAGGTATCGCACTGCGCCGGGTCGCCGGTCTGCAATCCGCGCTGCAACCACTTCATGCGCTGCGCCGACGTGCCGTGGGTAAAGCTTTCGGGCGAGGCGCTGCTGCCTTGCAGGGTATCGTCGCCGATCGCCTCTGCGGCGCGCAATCCTTCCTCGATATCGCCGGGTTCCAACCGGTCGCGATTGCGCGCCGCCCAGACGCCGGCATAACAATCCGCCTGCAACTCCAGCCGCACCGACTGCGCATTGCCTTCCGCCTTGGGCAGGGTCTGCTGCGCGCGGCTGACCGCCTCGGCCTGACCGGTCAGGTTCTGGATGTGATGGCCGACCTCGTGCGCGATGACATAGGCCTGCGCGAAATCGCCCGCCGCACCGAAACGCTGCGACAATTCGCGGAAGAAGCCGGTGTCGAGGTACACGCCGCGGTCGGGCGGGCAGTAGAACGGCCCCATCGCCGACTGCGCGGCGCCACAACCGGACTGCGCGCCCTGCTGGTAGAATTTGAGCGTCGGCAACTGATACCGCTGCCCCTGTTCGCGGAAGATCGCCGTCCAGGTCTGGTTGGTCGATTGCAGCACGCGGCACGCGAACAGTTCCTCGGCGGTATCGCACGGCACGTTCCCGCCTTGCGATCCCTGCTGCGTGGTCGGCGCCTGTCCGCCCGTCAGCAGTCCACCGCCGCCCGAAAACATCAGGAACGCGACGACGACGATCGCGAGGATGCCGATCGTTCCGCAACCAAGACCACGCCCGAGCAGCAGCGGCAGGAAACCGAGCAGGTTCAACCCGCCGCCACCGCCGCCGCCACGGCCCAGATCCTCTACGTTGCTGGCGGGATCGAGATCGTCGAGGCGCATGGGCGGCGGTCCGTTCGTTGAAGGTGCGTACTGAAATGCGCGAAGCCGCCCCGATGTTGCAACCGTGCGCCGCGAAATCGGTTGTAACGGCGTTGAACCCTGATCCCATTGCGCGCAAAGTGTATCCGATGGCCGAAGCCGATCCCCGTTTGCGCCGACGATCCCAGACCGGCCTGCCGCTTCCCGACTGCGTCGCGCTGGTGCTGCAAGGGGGAGGGGCGCTTGGCAGCTACCAGGCCGGCGTGATCGAGCGGCTGGGTGAATCCCAGATCGAAATCGACTGGGTCGCCGGCATCTCGATCGGCGCGATCAATGCCGCGATCGTTGCCGGCAACCCCCCGGAACGTCGCGTCGAACGGCTGCGGCAATTCTGGGAGACGGCGGCGGGCGTCCTGCCGTGGTTCCCGATCCTGCCCGACGACCGGGTCCGCGAATGGGTCCATGAATGGTCGGCGGGCGTCGTGCTGGCGACCGGCGTTCCCGGCTTTTTCCGCCCGCGCGGGGTGCCGCCGCAATTCGCGCCACCGGGATCGCCCGCCGCGCTCAGCTATTACGACGTCGCCCCCTTGCGCGAAACGCTGGACGATCTGGTCGACTGGGACCTCGCCAATGACGGTCCGGTGCGGCTGTCGGTCGGCGCGGTCGAGATCGAGAGCGGCAATTTCGTCTATTTCGACAGCGCGCGCGAGCGGCTGGACGCGCGCCACGTAATGGCTTCGGGCGCCCTGCCGCCGGGATTGCCGCCGGTCGAGATCGACGGCCGCTGGTATTGGGACGGCGGGTTGGTCAGCAACACGCCGCTGACCCACATCCTCGACCATCAGCGCGATCCGATGCTGGTGTTCCAGGTCGACCTGTTCTCCGCCGAATCGGTAATGCCGCGCACGATCGGCGACGTGGTGGCGCGCGAAAAGGAAATCCGTTTCTCCAGCCGCACGCGGCAGGTCACCGCCGACCGGTTGCGCCTGCGGCAGGAGCGTGAACTGATCCGGCGGATGGTCGCCAAGCTGCCTGTCGAATTGCGCGACGACGCCGATGTGCGGGCGCTGGAGGCGATGGCCGACGAACATCCGCTCAGCCTCGTCCACCTGATCTACCGCGCCAATCGCTGGGAAGGCGGCGCGCGTGATTACGAATTCTCGGCGCGTGCGATGCAGGAGCATTGGGCCGCCGGCCGCGCCGCCATCGCCGACACCATGGCCAATGCACAGGTCGTCGCGCAGAATATCGTCGACGGGCGCACCGCCGCCTTCGACCTGACCCCCCATCTTTCCAAACGCCAAGGATAAGCGATGTTCCTGAAGGGCAAGACCGCGATCGTCACCGGTTCCACGTCGGGCATCGGCCTGGCCTATGCGAAGGCCTTTGCCGCCGAAGGCGCGACCGTCGTGATCAACGGCTTTGGCGATGCGGACGCGATCGAGAAGGAACGTGCCGCGCTGGCGGAGGCGAGCGGCGCGGAGGCACGCTACGACGGCGCCGACATGACGAAGCCCGATCAGATCGCGGCGATGGTCGACAAGGCGGCGGCCGAGTTCGGATCGGTCGACATCATCGTCAACAATGCCGGTATCCAGCATGTCGCGAAGATCGAGGATTTCCCGATCGATAAATGGGACACGATCCTTGCGATCAACCTGTCATCGGCCTTCCACATGATCCGCGCCGCCGTGCCACACATGAAGAAGGGCGGCTGGGGCCGGATCATCAACACCGCATCGGCGCACAGCCTCGTCGCCAGCCCGAACAAGTCGGCCTATGTCACCGCCAAGCACGGCCTTGCCGGGCTGACCAAGACGGTCGCGCTGGAAGTCGCGACCTGCGGCATTACCGCCAACTGCATTTCGCCAGGCTATGTCTGGACGCCGCTGGTCGAACAGCAGATTCCCGACACGATGGCGTCGCGCGGGCTGACGCGCGAACAGGTGATGAACGAAGTGCTGCTGGCGGCACAGCCGACCAAGGAATTCGTCACCGCCGAACAGGTCGCCAGCCTCGCGCTCTATCTGTGCCGTGACGAGGCGAAGGGGATCACGGGTGCGAACCTGTCGATCGACGGCGGCTGGACCGCTGCGTGATCGCGGCATGATCCGGGGCACCTGCATCGTCGGCGTCCTGCTGGGACTGCTGACCGGCGGCTGCGGGGGGCGGGCGGTGGCATCGTCCGGCGCCGCCGCTCCCGCCCGGCCCGATGGCGACGACTGGCGACGGGTGGCGACGCCGGCCGACCGCGACCGGTTGCGGCGGTGGCGCGATGCGTGGCTGACGGCATTGCCGCGCGCGCGGACGGCGGACCCGGGGGCGATCGCGGCGCAGGGTGCGTTGTTCGTGCCCGATGCCGCGCTGACCGGCGGGGCGCTGCCAGCCGGGCGCTATCGTTGCCGCGTCTACAAGCTGGGCGGCGCGGGCAGCGCGATGCGCGATTTCACTGCCTATCCCGCGTTCGACTGCGTCATCCGCGACGAAGGCCGTGTCCGCAGCTTCTACAAGGAAACCGGATCGCAGCGGCCGGTCGGGCTGCTGTTCCCCGATGGTGATCGCACTGTCTTCCTCGGCACGCTGCTGCTCGGCGACGAGCGCGCGGCGCTCCAGTATGGCCAGGATCGCGACCGCGACATGGCCGGCGTGCTGGAACGGATCGGCGAACGGCGCTGGCGGCTGGTCCTGCCCTACCCCCGGTTCGAATCGCTGCTCGACGTGGTGGAACTGGTGCCGGCGGAATAGGGGACGATCGCCTTCGGCTTTCCGCGCCGGACCACCGTTACTGCAGCCCGACGCCCGCCCCATTCATTACCCCGGACTTGCTCGAGACCTCTGCGAACGTCTCGAACAGAGCCAACGCCTCGCCGTACCCCGGCGAAAGCCGGGGTCCAGTTGGAAAGGCTTTTCCGTATCTTACCAATGCCCCCCAACTGGGCTCCGGCCTCCGCTGGGGTGACGTTTTCATGCAGATGTATCAAAATCCAGCCGCGAGAGGCCCCAGCCTGCCGGGGCGACGTCCGCGAAGAGCGAAGGGATGCACCTCGACGGCAGACGCTACGCCAGCGTCCGCCGCACCGTCTCGTAACAATCGTCGATATGCGAATTGCCGACCAGCTTCATTGCTCCGAAGCTGATGCCGGCGGCAGCGATCTGTCCGGCGAACGGCACGAAGCGTAGCAGCGACTTGCTGGCATAGCGGGCGCCGACCCGGCGGATCAGCATCGTCACCACCCGCCGCGTGATCGATCGCCCGATCACCCCGTTGCCCAGGTTGGCGGCGATCAGCAGCACCTGCTTCGCACGATCGGGCTCCAGCGCCAGCACCTGCTTCTCGCTCAGGCCGAAACGGCTGCTGATATCCGGCAGCAATTTCGTCAGGATGTTGGCGTCGACGATCAGGTCGGCACCGGGCACGGGCACCGCCGCCGCCCCCGCCGATACCAGCGCCCGCTTGGTCACCAGCTTGCGCGCTTCGTCGCGCACGCGGTCGAGTTCGGTCAGCGAAGTGATCTGCATGGTTGCCCCCTGTGGTTGCATTGCCGCATCAACGCCGATCTTGCCAAGCGGCTCCCGATCCCTAGTCTCGCCGATATTCGATATTCAGGACGAACTTGCTGATGATCGCACGGCTCGGCGCATTGCTCGCCACCACTGCTCTCGCGTTGCCACCGACTGCCGCCTTGCCGCAGACACCGGCTCCCACCGCCACCAGCGTCGATGCAACGCCGCTGACGGCGAAATGGCCGGGGCCGTATCAGGGGGTTCCGCCATGGGAAAAGGTGACGTCGGCGATGTTCCCCGCGGCATTCCCGGTGGCGATGGCCGAGATGCGCCGCGAGATCCACGCGATCCGCGACGACCGGCGGCCGGCGACGTTCCAGACCGTCATCGAGCCGATGGAACGGGCCGGCGACATGATGGACCGGGTCGGGGCGATGTGGGGCGTCTATACGAGCAACCTCGCGACGAAGGAGGTGCAGGCGCTCGATCGTGTCTGGTCGCCCATACGTTCGGCGTTCAACGACGAGCTGTTCCTCGATCTGAAGCTCTTCGCGCGGGTGAAGGCGGCCTATGATACGCGTACGAAGCAACACCTGAACCCGCAGCAGCTGCGTCTGCTCGAGCGGACCTATCGCAGCTTCGTTCGGCGCGGCAGCCTGCTCACCGATGCGCAGCGCGCGCAGGTGACCGGCCTCAACCAGCAGCTCTCGGTCGCGTACAACGATTTCAGCACGAAGGTGCTGGCGGACGAGGAGACGTGGATCGTTGTCGACGATGCGAAGCAACTGGCCGGTCTTCCCGACAGCTTCGTCGCCTCGCTGAAGGCGGCGGCCGAGGAGCGCAACCTGCCCGGCAAATGGGCGATCGTGAACACGCGGTCGTCGGTCGCGCCGGTGCTGACCTATGCCACCGACCGGGGTTTGCGCGAAAAGGTGTGGCGCGCGTTCGCGATGCGCGGCGACAACGGCAATGCCAACGATACCAAGGGAACGATCGCGGCGATCCTGAAGCTGCGGCAGGAGCGCGCGAAGCTACTCGGATTCCGCAACCACGCCTGGCTGCGCATGGACGATACGATGGCGGAGACGCCGGCAAATGCGAAAGCGCTGATGATGCGCGTCTGGCCCGCCGCCGTGGCGCGCGTGCGCGAGGAAGTGGCCGACATGCAGGCACTCGCCCGCAACGAGGGCGCGAACCTGACCATCGCGCCATGGGATTACCGCTTCTATGCGGAGAAGGTGCGCAAGGCGAAGTACGACCTCGATGAAAGCGAGGTGAAGCCGTATCTCCAGCTCGACAACATCGTACAGGCCGCCTTCTATGCCGCCGGCCGCCTCTACGACCTGAAATTCATCGAAAACACCGGGCAGATTCCGGTGTTCGAAAAGAATGTGCGGACGTTCGTCGTGACCGATACGAGGACGGGGCGGAACGTCGGTATCTTCTACCTCGACAATTTTGCGCGCAGCGGCAAACGCTCGGGGGCATGGGCGACCCGCTATCGCGGGCAGCGGAAGTTCGGCGGCGAGACGAACGTACTGGCGTCGAACAACAACAACTTCGTCAAGGGTGCCGACGGCCAGCCGACGCTCATCAGCCTCGACGATGCGACGACGCTGTTCCACGAATTCGGCCACGCGATCCATTCGCTGTTGCAGGACGTGACCTATCCCGGCCTGTCGGGAACGCCGCGCGACTTCGTCGAATATCCAAGCCAGGTGAACGAGAACTGGCTGCTGACCCGCGACGTGCTCGACCGGTTTGCCAGGCATTATCAGACGGGTAAGCCGATGCCGCAGGCATTGGTCGACAAGATCGAGAAGTCGTCGACCTTCAACCAGGGCTTCGCCACGGTCGAGTATCTCTCCTCGGCCATTGTCGACATGGAATTGCACGATCGCGAAACCCCGGTAACCGACGTCGCCACGTTCGAGCGCGATACGCTGGACAAGATCGGTATGCCGAAGGAGATCGTGATGCGGCACCGCCTGCCGCAGTTCAATCACCTGTTCGCGTCGGACGCCTATTCGGCGGGATATTATTCCTATCTGTGGTCGGAAACGATGGACGCCGATACGTGGGCGGCGTTCGAAGCGACCGGCAATGTGTGGGACAAGGCGACGGCGGACCGTTTCCGCAAGACGCTGCTGGCGACGGGCAACGAAACCGATCGCAAGGAAGCCTATCGCGCCTTCCGCGGCCGAGACCCCGACGTGACCGCGCTGTTCAAGCGCCGCGGATTTCCGGTTCGGTGAATCCTCCCCGGCACGGGGTAGCCCGTCAGGGCGCCTCCGGCCAATGGGTCGCTTTCACCAGGGGCCTCCGGCGAATGTCGTCGGACGACAATTCCGTCCGCACCCCGTCCTTGCCGAAGCGCAATTCCGCCGGATCGAGTTGATGCAGCGTCTCGCCGACGCCGCCGACGCCGCCGGTGCTGACCACGACATAGGCGATGGCATTGTCGTGACAGCACAGCATCGCATCGACCACCGTCCCGACCGCTTCGTCGTCCGGGCCGCTCACCCGCGCCCCGACGACGGCCCCCGCCGCATAGAGCGACGGCACCGCAGCCCGGGCGCTCGCGTCCGTGGCCGCGCTGCTGCCCTTGTCGTAGCTCGCCTGCCGCCCCAGCCAGCGCCAGATGCCGACCACGTTCACCACCGTCAGGAAAGCATTCGACAGCACCAGATTGGTCTGCCCGCTGCTGAACCCCACCGTCGTCCACGCGACGGACCCGATGCAGAACACCACGAATCCCCATCCGGTGATCCGCGCGCCGAGATTGGCGGCGGTCATCATCGCGGCGATCATCGTCGCGGTCGGCGCAATCCATCCGGCGAGATCGGCCATTCTTTTCTCCGTTACACTTCAAGGTTATACGGATAATATCCATCGCGGTTCCGCGCCGGTGCATCGACCCCCTCGCCAAACGCGTTGAAATTATATAACAAGCGTTTGTAACGAGTCTGCGCGCCCGGCAGGGGACAGAGCAGCGACATGGAGAGTGCATGACCGGCGACAGCCGCACGAATATGCCGCGCCTCGCGCTGCACGTGCCCGAACCCAAATTCCGTCCCGGCGACGCGGTGGATTTCGCCGACGTGGCCGTGCCGCCCGCCGGCGCGCAGGCCCGGCCCGACACCGCCGCCGCGCCCGACAGCTTTCACGACCTGTCCTATACGCTGGTGCGCGTGCTCGACGATCAGGGGCAGGCGGTCGGTCCGTGGAACCCCCGGCTCGACCCCGACACGCTGCGGCAGATGCTGCGCAAGATGGCGATGGTCCGCGCGTTCGACGAGCGCATGTTCCGCGCGCAGCGGCAGGGCAAGACCAGCTTCTACATGAAGTGCACCGGCGAGGAGGCGATCGCGGTAGCGGGCACGATGGCGCTCGATCGCGACGACATGACCTTCCCCAGCTATCGTCAGCAGGGCATCCTCATCACGCGCGACTATCCGCTGATCGAGATGATGAACCAGATCTATTCGAACCGCGGCGACAAGTTGCAGGGCAAGCAGTTGCCGATCATGTATTCGTCGAAGGATTTCGGCTTCTTCTCGATCTCCGGCAACCTGACCACCCAATATCCGCAGGCGGTCGGCTGGGCGATGGCGTCGGCATCGAAGGGCGATACCCGGATCGCGGCGACATGGTGCGGCGAGGGGAGCACGGCCGAGGGCGACTTCCACTCGGCGCTGACCTTCGCCACCGTCTATCGCGCGCCGGTGATCTTCAACGTCGTTAACAACCAGTGGGCGATCAGCAGCTTTTCGGGTTTTGCGGGGGCGGAGGCGACGACCTTCGCCGCGCGGGCGATCGGCTATGGCATCGCCGGGCTGCGGGTCGACGGCAACGACGCGCTGGCGGTCTATGCCGCCACCGCATGGGCCGCGGAACGGGCGCGCACCAATCAGGGGCCGACGCTGATCGAGCACTTCACCTACCGTGCCGAGGGTCATTCGACATCCGACGATCCGTCGCAATATCGCTCCGCCGGCGAGCCGACCGCATGGCCGCTGGGCGATCCGGTCGCGCGCCTGAAAGGGCATCTCGTCGCGCTTGGCGAATGGGATGACGAGCGCCATTCGGCGATGGACCGCGAGGTGGCCGAGGAAGTCCGGGCGGCGCAGAAGGCGGCGGAGGCCAACGGCATTCTCGGCCACGGCCTGCACCAGCCGCTCGACACGTTGTTCGACGGCGTGTTCGAAGCGATGCCGTGGCACCTGCGTGAGCAACAGGCGCAGATGATGGCCGAGGAGGAAGCCTCCGGCCGCCCCTGGGCGCGCAAGGAGGTTTGACATGGCGCGGATGAACATGATCCAGGCGATTAATTCCGCGATGGACGTCGTGATGGATCGCGATCCCGATGTCATCGTGATGGGCGAGGATGTCGGCTATTTCGGCGGCGTGTTCCGCGCCACCGCCGGCCTGCAGAACAAGTACGGCAAGACCCGCGTGTTCGACACGCCGATCACCGAATGCGGCATCATCGGTGTCGCGGTCGGCATGGGTGCCTATGGCCTGCGCCCGGTGCCCGAAATCCAGTTCGCCGATTACATCTATCCCGCGCTCGACCAGTTGGTCAGCGAGGCGGCCCGGTTGCGCTATCGCTCGGCGGGCGACTTCACCGCGCCGATCACGGTGCGCTCGCCCTTCGGCGGCGGCATCTTCGGTGGGCAGACCCACAGCCAGTCGCCCGAGGGCATCTTCACCCATGTCAGCGGCATCAAGACGGTGATCCCGTCGACACCCTATGATGCCAAGGGGCTGCTGATCGCGGCGATCGAGGATAACGACCCGGTCCTCTTCTTCGAACCCAAGCGCATCTACAACGGCCCTTTCGACGGCAATTGGGACAAGCCGGCGCAGAACTGGTCGAAGCATCCGGGCGGCGAAGTGCCCGAGGATTATTACCGCATCGAGCTGGGCAAGGCGAAGATCGTGCGCGAGGGCGGCGACCTGACCATCCTGGCCTACGGCACAATGGTCCATGTCGCACAGGCGACGGTCGAAGCGGCCGGGATCGATGCCGAAATCCTCGACCTGCGCACGCTGGTTCCGCTCGACATCGACGCGATCGAGGCGTCGGTGAAGAAGACCGGGCGCTGCATGATCGTGCACGAAGCGACGCGGACGGGCGGCTTCGGCGCCGAGCTGTCGGCGCTGGTGCAGGAACGCTGCTTCCACCATCTCGAAGCGCCGATCGAGCGCGTGACCGGCTTCGACACGCCGTATCCGCACAGCCTCGAATGGGCGTATTTCCCGGGGCCGGTCCGCATCGGACAGGCACTCAAGAAGATCATGCAGGACTGACCGCCATGGCACGTTTCTCTTTCCGCCTGCCCGACATCGGCGAAGGCATTTCCGAGGCCGAGATCGTCGCATGGCATGTCGCCGTGGGCGACCGCGTCGAGGAAGACGGCCGGCTGGCCGACATGATGACCGACAAGGCGACGGTCGAGATGGAAAGCCCGGTCGCGGGCACCGTCGTCGAACTGGCCGGTGAACCGGGCGACCAGGTCGCGATCGGTGCGACGCTGGTGGTGATCGAAACCGAAGCCGAGGTCGTGCAACCGGCGGAGCCCGAGCGGGTCGAGGCGGAGAATCCGGGGGTAGAGGAAGTCGCGACTTCGTCAGTAACGGAACGGCAAGATCCTCCCCGGCACGGGGAGGGGGACCATGCGCAACATGGTGGAGTGGGGGCGCCGCTGGACGCAACACCCGCCGATGTTTCGCAGGAGGCCGCCCCCCTCCACCATCCGGCTGCGCCGGACGGTCCCACTCCCCGTTCCGGGGAGGACCGGGTTCTTGCCTCCCCCGCCGTGCGCGCCCGTGCCAAGGACCTCGGCATCGACCTCTCCGCCGTACACCATGACGGCCACCACATCCGCCATGCTGATCTCGACGCCTACCTCCGCTACGGCAGCGCGCAGGGGTATCGCGCGCCCAACGCGTCGCGCGCCCGCCCGGACGAGACCGTAAAGGTCATCGGCATGCGCCGCCGCATCGCCGAGAACATGGCGGCGGCCAAGCGCCACATCCCGCATTTCACTTATGTCGAGGAGATCGATGTCACCGCGCTGGAGGCGATGCGCGCCGACCTCAATGCGGCACGCGGGCAGCGGCCGAAGCTGACGATGTTGCCGCTGCTGATCGTCGCGATCTGCCGCACGCTGCCCAACTTTCCAATGCTGAACGCCCGGTACGACGACGAAGCCGGGGTCGTGACCCGCTTCGGCAGCGTCCATCTGGGCATGGCGGCGCAGACCGATGCCGGGCTGATGGTGCCGGTGATCCGCGACGCCCAGGACCTCAATCCGTGGCAGCTCGCGACCGAAATCGTACGGCTGGCTGAGGCGGCGCGGACCGGCAAGGCGAAGTCGGAGGAACTGTCGGGCGGGACGATCACGATCACCTCGCTCGGGCCGCTGGGCGGGGTCGCGACGACGCCGGTCATCAACCGGCCCGAAGTTGCCATCATCGGCCCGAACCGCATCGTCGAGCGCCCCGTGTTCCGCGCGCGGGCTGGCGGCGGCGAGGAGATCGTGAAGGCCAAGCTGATGAACCTGTCGATCAGCTGCGACCACCGCGTCGTCGACGGCCATGACGCCGCCAGCTATGTCCAGGCATTGAAGCGGCTGATCGAAACGCCGGTGCTGCTGTTCGCCGATTGATCCGGGTCGGCGGGTGGTCCCGTTCGGATGCGGAGGAACTGGGCATGGGAGAAAGGTTGATCATCGCGGCGATGATGCTGGCGGCGATCGCGCCGCCGGCGGTCGCGCAGAAGGCGTCCGACTATGCGTTCGAATATACCTATCCGGTGCAGGCCGCCCGGATCCCGCGGCTGAAGGCATGGCTGGAGGCGGAAAAGGCGAAGCGACATGCGTGGCTCGCCCGGACTGCGGCCGATGCACGCCGGGAAGCGAAGGCGGCAGGCGCGCCGTTCCGGGCGTACGACATGCAGACCGGATGGGAGGTCGTGGCCGATACGCCGCGCTTCCTCAGCCTGTCCTCGGCCAGCTACAGCGATACCGGCGGCGCGCATGGCAACGGGTCGTCGGGCGGACTGGTATGGGACAAGCGGGCGGCGCGGCGGATCGCTGCCACGTCGTTGTTCGTCTCGGCCGCTGCGTTCCAGTCGGCGGTGATGACGCCATGGTGCCGCTGGATGCGTGCCGAGCGGACCCGCCGCGTGGGCGCGGACGCGGGCGATACGATCTTCGGCCAATGCCCGCCGATCAAGGACGTGACGGTGCTGCCCGGCTCGTCGAACGGTCGCAGCTTCGACCGGATCGGCGTGATCGCCGACCAGTATGTCGTCGGTTCCTATGCCGAGGGTCCGTATGAGCACACGCTGCCGGTGACCGCGGCGGTGCTGCGCGCGGTGAAGCCGGAGTACCGCGCGGCGTTTGCGGTGCGATAGAATCCTCCCCGGCACGGGGAGGGGGACCATGCGCAGCATGGTGGAGGGGGGTGTCGACCTACGATGCCGTTGCGTTCGCGGCGAACCCCCTCCACCACCGCTTCGCGGCGGTCCCCCTCCCCGTGCCGGGGAGGACCTGCATTACGCAATCGCCTCGCCGAACATCAGCGCGCGCACGAACCGCACCGGCGGCGACCCGTGCGAGATCGCGGCATCGTTGTAGCGCATCAGGTCGAACTTCGCCCCGCCGCGCCGCTCCGCCTCGCGGCGCATGTCCATATGCTCGCTATAGCCGACGAAATAGCTGAGCAACTGCGTCGACCCCAGCCGGGCGCGGGTCCATTTGCCCGCCGCCTCGCGCTCCTGCTGGAACGCGCCTTCCATCATCAGCTTCATCGCCTGCGCTTCGGTCAGCCCTTCGGTATGGATGCCGATGTCGAGCAGCGTGTTGGTGATCGAGCGCATCCGCATCTTGAGCACGGTCAGCTTGAACAGCGGATCGCCGTCGAGATAATCGGCATCGGCCATCAGCCGTTCGGCATACACCGCCCAGCCTTCGACGAATGGTCCCGACGACAGGACCGCGCGCAACACCGACTTGCTTTCGTTGCTGTGCGCGATCTGGAGGTAATGGCCCGGCATCGCCTCGTGGATCGACAGGTCGTGGATCATGTAATCATTATACTCGCGCAGGAACGACGTCGTCTGCGCCTCGGTCCAGTCCGCCGGGATCGGCGATACCGCGTAAAAGGTGCCTAGATGCTTTTCGAGCGGGCCGGGGCTGTCGCAATAGGCGACGGCGACGCCCTGCTGGAACTTGGGCATCTCGATGATCTGCACCGGCGTGGTCGGCACGCGCACCAGCCGCCTTTCGCGGACGAAGGCGGTCGCGCTCTCCAGCGTCGCGCGCGCCTTCGCCATCACCTGCGACCGGGTCGGGCGGCGGGCATAGCTCATCTCCAGCGCCGCCTCGATCGCCTTCTGCTGCTGTGCCGGGCTCGGTCGGGCAGGGGTTGGTGGCGCCTTTGGCCGGCCGCGCAGCACCAGTCGGGCGAGCTGGTACATCTCCGCGCGGGTTTCCACCGCGGCCTTTGCCGCGCGCGCTTTGATCTCGGTGCGCGACAGCGGCGACAGCAGCGCGAACTTCACCTTCTGATCGTACAACTCGGGGCTCAGGCGGAAATCGCCTTTGGCTGCGGGCACCACCACCGTGTCCAGCCAGCGCTGCTGTTCGGCGGTCGCGGTGCGCAGCGTCGCCACCGCGCGGTCGAAGCGCGCACGGTCGCCGCGCGACAAACTGCCCTTATGCGGTGCCAGCATCGTGTCGACGATCTGGAGGATGCCGCCATTCTGCCTGGCGACCGTGATCGCATAGATGGCGGGGACGCGTGCCGGCACGATGCTGTCGCGCATCTGCGCGAACATCGCCGGCACCGCCTCCATCCGCTTCGTCGCCGACCGCAGCCGTTGCGGCCATGGTGCGAAGTCGCGGGCGGCCAGCGCATAGAGCCCGCCCGAAATCGTGCCAGCCGCCCCCTGCGGGTCCCATGCGAAGGGTTGCAGCACCTCCAGCGTCCACAGCTGGTAGCGCAGTTCGTTGTCGAGCAGCGCGGCATCGACCTGGTCGTCGCGTGACAGCGACGCGCGCGGGATCGCGGACAGATCGGTGAGGGTCGCGCGCAGGAATTCGGCATCGCGCGCGCGGCCGGTTGCCGAGAGGTCCTCGACCTGGTCGTCGAAGGCGTGGTTGCCCAGCGCGGTGGCATAGCCGGGATGCAGTTTCGCCATGCCGTCGAGATAGCGTTTCGACAGCCGCGCGAACTCGCCTGCCGGTCCGCTCTGCGCCAGCGCCGGAAAGCTGCCCGCGAGCGGCGCAAGCGCCATCAGCGCGACGAAGTGGCGACGGTACATCGATATTCCCCCTGAATCCTGTCGCCCACGCTATCGCGCGCGCCACGCCGGACAAAGGGGAATCAGCGGGCGTCCCGAAGTTCGATCGCGCGGGCGAATACCGCTGCGAACATCTCCGGCGTCAACCGCCCGGTATTCTGGTTGTAGCGCGAACAGTGATAGCTATCGATCAGCACCTGCCCGCCGGGCATGCCGTGTTCGGCCAAGTGCGCGAACCGCGCCTTGGGCAGGCGTCCGCCCAGCACCTTCACCGCCGACTGGTGCGCGATCGCGCCGAGCGCGACGACGACGCGCAGCGACGGCATCGTCGCCAGATCGGCGTCGAGGAACGGACGGCAGGTGCGGACTTCCTCGGGCGTCGGCTTGTTCTCCGGCGGCAGGCATCGCACCGCGTTGACGATCGCGATCCCCTTGGCAACCGGTGCGTCGTCCGGCTTGCCGGTATAGCCGCCCTCGGCAAGGCCCGCAGCGATCAGCGTGTCCCAGAACAGCGGCCCCGACCGGTCGCCGGTGAAGGGGCGGCCGGTGCGGTTGGCGCCCTGCAGGCCCGGTGCCAGGTCGATGATCGCCAGCCACGGATCGGCATCGGCGAGCGGAGCGACGGGGGCGTTCCACCAGCCGGGATGTTCGACGCGCAGCTGCTCGCGCAACGTGACGAGGCGCGGGCAGCGCGGGCAGTCGCGCGACGGTTCGGCGGCGGGGGCAGGGGCGACGGGTTCGAGGGTGGCAGTTTCCATCGCCAGCCGATAGGCGCAGGCGATGACGAGCTCAACCTATGCGATCGCGATCGGCTCCAACCGCCGCGGGCGGCATGGCGATCCGGTCGCCGAGGTACGCGCGGCGATCGCGGCGCTGGCGGGCGTACATGCGGTGGGGCCGATCGTGGCGAGCGCGCCGCTGGGGCCATCGCTGCGACGCTATGCGAACACCGTCGTGCTGCTCGACAGCGACCTGTCGCCGCCCGACCTGCTCGTGCGGCTGAAGGCGATCGAGCGGGCGTTCGGCCGACGGCGGGGGCGCCGCTGGGGTTCGCGCGTACTCGACCTCGACATCATCCTGTGGTCGGGCGGCAGCTGGCACGGGCCCGGCCTGTGCGTACCGCATGTCGCGTTTCGCGGCCGCGGTTTCGTGCTGCGCCCGCTGTGCCGGATCGCTCCGGCATGGCGCGATCCGGTCAGCAATCGGACGATCCGCCAGCTGCACCAACTGGTTGACCGCGCCCGCCCGCGTGACTAGGGGCGGGGCTTCGTGGGCCCGTAGCTCAGTTGGTAGAGCAACGGACTTTTAATCTGTAGGTCTCGGGTTCGAATCCCGACGGGCTCACCACATTTTCCCCTTTGCCTGTTCGCGGCGGTCCCGAAGAACGATCGCGACGCCAACGATATCGCGGTCGTTTCGGCAGAGCCGTCCGGGCGGCAGGCGTGCGACATCGCCAGCTTTAGCGAACACGATGCGGTGCCGCGGGCGACGCGACCGCGATCTGCGCGACGCTGGTCCATGGTGCGAGCGAACTGGCGCGGTCACTGGCCGCGTTCCGCATCCCGGGGAACGAAACGCGTCGCTTTGCCGCGTTGCTGCGTTCGGACGGGATGATCGATCCGCTCGCCCCCGAACCCCGCCCGTCGCGCAACACGCCGTGGAGCGTCATCGGCATCGCCGTGGCGCTGGCCACCCTGTCGCTGCTGTTCGTGCTTGCCGAACGGGTGGCGCAGGGCGATGCCTTCGCGTTCGACCGGCGGTTGCTGCTGGCGCTGCGTGGCACCGATGGCGCGCCGATCGGGTCGGCGCGGTTCACGTCGATGGTCCGCGACGTCACCGCGCTGGGCAGTACCACCGTGCTGACCATCGTCGTCGCCTTTGCCGGCCTGCTGCTGGCCAGTGTCGGGCGGTGGCGCTCCGGGGTGCTGGTCGCGCTGGCCTGTGCCGGGGGAAGCTGGACCAACGTGCTGTTCAAGCATGCCGTGGCGCGCGCCCGCCCCGACCTGGTCCCGCATCTGATGGACGAGACGTCGAACAGCTTCCCCAGCGGCCACGCCGCCAATTCGGCGATCGTGTACCTGACGCTGGCGACGCTCGCGTGGCCGATGCTGCGGCAGGGCGCAGCGCGTGGGTTCGTGGTCGTTGCCGCGGCGTTGCTGGTCGTCGCGATCGGGATGAGCCGGGTCTATCTGGGCGTACACTGGCCGAGCGACGTGCTGGCCGGGTGGCTGTTCGGCGCGCTGTGGGCGATCGGGTGGTGGCGGATCGAGCTGCGGGTGCTGGGTGGGCGGTAGGGGGCGACGCGGAACGAAGCGAGCGAACCGGATCGGCTTCGGGGAAGGGCGCGCGAGGGATCGCCGAATCTGATCCTGAGGGGGATGACATAGGGCGGAACCGTTCGTCCTGACGTCATCCCGCTGTCGGTAACGGTTGGGCAGCGGCGCGCCTGTCTGCACACGTCACCCCAGCGGAGGCCGGGGCCTTTGTGGGGCGGGTGCGCTGGCTTCCACGGGGAGACCCCAGCCTTCGCCGGGGTGACGGTGGTGGGGCAAGCCTTCCGGAGCTGCCCCGCTATCCGCCAAGCTGCGCCAGCAACGCCTTTGCCGCCGCCGTCTCGGCGTCCTGTTTCGACGTGCCGGTCGCTTCCGCCGCGGCCAGCTTGCCGATGGTCACCCGCACGGTGAAGCGTGGCGCGTGGCCGGGGCCGCTCTTGTCGACGATGGCGTATTCGGGCGGGCGGCGGTTGTGGGCGGCGGCCCATTCCTGCAGCGCGGACTTGGGATGGCGCGGGACGCCCAGCTGCGCGTCGATCCGCGATCCCCATAGCCGGCGGACGAGGTCGCGCGCGGCGTCGTGGCCATGGTCGCGATAATAGGCGCCGATCAGCGCCTCCATCACGTCGCCCAGCACATTGTCGCTGTCGCCCGCGCCGTCGTCGCGCGCCTGCTTGCCGAGCCTGAGATGCGGCACGACGCCGATGCCGCGCGCGATCTCGGCACAGACCGCACCCGTCACCAGCGCATTGAAGCGTTTCGACAGCGCGCCTTCGGTTTCGGACGGGAACCGGTCGTAGAGCCATTCGGCGACCGACAGGCCGAGCACGCGGTCGCCGAGGAATTCGAGCCGCTCATAGGTCGCGCGCGCGGTGCTGCCATGCGTCAGCGCGCGTTCGTAATCGTCGATCCGGGTCGGGGCGCGGGCCAGCGCCTGCTCGACCCAGCGGGGCAGGGCGTCGCTCAGAAGCCTTCCCCGATCCGGTTCCACCGCGCCGCCGACACCCAGGTCCATGGCAGCAGCCACTGTGCAGACCCGTCGGTCGAGAAGAAGTTCACGACCGCTTTGCCCTCGATATTCTCCAGCGGCACGATGCCGATGCCACCGCCTTCGCGCGCCGGGAAGCGGCTGTCGGCGCTGTCGTCGCGATTGTCGCCCATCAGGAACGCATGGCCGGCGGGGACGGTGAACACGCCGGTATCGTCGGCTTCGGTCGTGCCGAGGTCGAGGACGTTGTAGCTCTTGCCGCCGGGCAGCGTCTCGCGGAACTGCGGATAGGCGCAGACCGGCTTTTCGGCGACGATGCGCTGGAACGCGTAGTCGCAATCCGTGTTGGGCGAAACGGCGACGACGAAATCGGGCATCCGCTGCTTGGTGATCGCCTTGCCGTTCAGGAACAGCTGGCCGCCGCGCATCTGCACCGTGTCGCCGGGGATGCCGATCACGCGCTTGATATAGTCCTGCCTCGCGGTCGGCGGCGCCTTGAACACCACCACGTCGCCGCGGGCCGGCGTGCGCGGCAGGATGCGACCGGGGATCAGCGGGATGCCCCACGGCAGCGAATAGCGCGAATAGCCATAGTTCCATTTGGTGATGAACAGATAGTCGCCGATCAGCAGCCGCGGCTGCATCGACCCCGACGGGATCGAGAAGGGCGAGAACAGGAACGACCGGATGATGAACACCACGATCGCCAGCTTGAGCAGGAAGACCATCAGGTCCGCCGCCTCCGAACGCTTCGGCTTGGGGGCAGGCGCGGGCGGAGTCGGCGTGGAAGCGGCCGGGGCGGGGTCGAGAGCCATGGAGCGAGCCATGCGTGCGACGGGGCGGGGCGTCAAGCGGGTTGGGGGGACTGCCTATCCGCTTGCGTCGCTCCAGCGGAGGCTGGAGCATCTATGGGGCGGGCGCAGCGGGTATCCACGAGGAGACCCCAGCCTTCGCTGGGGTGACGTTTGAGGCGAGGGAGGTGCCTTCCCCTCGCGTCACCCCAGCGCAGGCTGGGGTCTCCCGCGGCTCAAACGATGTCGTCGAACAAATCCCGCCATTTCGGGTTCGACTCGGCGATCAGCCGATGTTTCCATTGCGTCCGCCACGCCTTCAACGCCTTCTCCCGCCGGATCGCGGTTTCGATATCGTCGTGGTGCTCCGCCAGAACCAGCGTCCTGATCCCGTACTTCCGGCAATGGGCCGAACCTTCGTCCCCGCGATGCTGCCAGACGCGCGCGGCGAGGTTCGCGGTCACGCCGATATAGGTCATGCCGAACGGGCGGTTCGCCATGATGTACGTCCAGCCGCCACGCATCGGGCAGGCGTATCGTGATGCGGAGGGAGATGCCAGCCTGCGCTGGCATGACGTGTCAGGGAAACGGCGTCACCCCAGCGAAGGCTGGGGTCTCCATCGGCTCCATCCCATGTGCAAGCCGCGAACGCCGCGCCCGACCCGGTAGAAGGGTGTGGACCTGCCCCCGTCCTCCGCTCTAGGGCTGCGGCCATCCTAACCGACGAACAGACGAGGGACGATATGGCGATGCAGGACTGGTCCGCGATCGAGGGGCTGACGCAGACGAAGCTGACCGACCTGTTCGCGGGCGATGCGGATCGGCTGGACAAGCTGACCGTCGATGTCGCGGGCGTGCATTTCGATTTCGCCAAGACACATCTCGACGATGCGGCGATCGCGGCGTTCACCGGGCTGGCGACGACGATGGAACTGGCCGCCAGGCGCGACGCGCTGTTCGCCGGACAGGTCGTCAACGTCACCGAGGGCCGCGCCGCGACGCATACCGCCGAGCGGGGCGAGGGCAGTCCCGACGACGTGGCGCAGGCCCGCGCGTTCCAGGGGCGGATGCGGCAGGTGATCGACGCGATCGAGGCCGATGCGTTCGGGCCGGTGCGCCACATCCTGCATGTCGGCATCGGCGGATCGGCGCTCGGCCCCGACCTGATCTTCGACGCGCTGGGCCGCGACGAGGACAAGTACGACGTCGCGATCGTTTCGAACGTCGACGGGGTGGCGATGGAGGAGGCGCTCAAGGGCTTCGATCCGGCCGCCACGCTGCTGGTCGTCGCGTCCAAGACCTTCACCACGACCGAGACGATGCTGAACGCCGGATCGGCGCTGGCATGGATGCGCGAGGGCGGGGTCGAGGACCCGTTCGGGCGCGTCATCGCGCTGACCGCCGCGCCGGACAAGGCGGTGGAATGGGGCGTCGACGAGACGCGCGTGCTGCCCTTCGCCGAGTCGGTCGGCGGGCGCTATTCGCTGTGGTCGACGCTGGGATTTCCGTTCGCGCTGGCGCTGGGGTTCCAGGCGTATGAGGAACTGCTGGAGGGCGCGGCCGAGATGGACCGGCATTTCCGGCTGACCGAACCGGCGCGCAACGCGCCGGTGCTCGCCGCCTTTGCCGATCTCTATTATTCGCAGGTGCGCGGGTGCGAGACGCGGGCGACCTTCGCCTATGACGAGCGGTTGCGGCTGCTGCCGTCCTATCTGCAACAGCTGGAGATGGAATCGAACGGCAAGTCGGTGACGGCGGCCGGCGCGCCGCTGGGGCGCAATTCGGCGGCGATCACGTGGGGCGGGGTCGGCACCGACGCGCAGCACGCGGTGTTCCAGCTGCTGCACCAGGGTACGCGGATCGTGCCGCTGGAATTCGTCGCGGTGGTGGAGGCAGGCGACACGCTCGACCCCGCGCATCACCGGCAGCTGCTGCTCAATGCCTTTGCGCAGGGCGCGGCGCTGATGGCGGGCAAGGGCAACGACGATCCGGCGCGCGCCTATCCCGGCGACCGGCCGTCGTCGACGATCCTGCTGCAAGACCTCGACGCGCGGACGCTGGGCGCGTTGCTGGCGTTCTACGAGGCGCGGACGTTCGTGAACGCGGCGCTGCTGGGCATCAATCCGTTCGACCAGTTCGGCGTCGAGCTGGGCAAGGAAATGGCGAAGGCAGCCGATCGCTGCGGTCAGACGTTCGATGCGTCGACCAACGACCTTCTGGCACGGGCAGGACTTGCATGAGCGATTACGACTACGACCTCTTCGTCATCGGCGCGGGGTCCGGCGGCACGCGCGCGGCACGCGTTTCGGCGGCCTATGGCGCGAAGGTGGCGGTGGCGGAGGAATACCGCGTCGGCGGGACCTGCGTCATCCGCGGCTGCGTGCCCAAGAAGCTGCTGGTGTACGGCGCGCACTTCGCCGAAGACCTGCGCGATGCCAATGCGTTCGGCTGGGACGTGCCGTCGCAATGCCATTTCAGCTGGGAGCGGCTGCGCGACAACGTCCTGGCCGAGGTCGACCGGATCAACGGCGCGTACACCGCCACGCTGGAGAACCACGGCGTCGAGATCCTCCACGAACGCGCGACCGTCACCGGGCCGCATTCGGTGAAGCTGTCGGGCGGACGCGAGGTGACGGCCGAGCGCATCCTGATCGCGGTGGGCGCGACGCCCGCGGTGCCGTCATGCCCCGGCGCGGAGCATGGCATCACATCGAACGAGGCGTTCCACCTCGACGCGATCCCGAAGCGCGTGCTGATCGCGGGTGCGGGCTATATCGCCAACGAATTCGCGGGCGTGTTCCATCAGTTCGGCGCGCACGTCATCCTCATCAACCGCACCGACGTGATCCTGCGCGGCTATGACGAATCGATCCGCGACCGGCTGCTCCAGATTTCGATGACCAAGGGCATCGAGTTCCGCTTCCATGCCGAATTCGAGGGGATCGAGAAGGGCGAGGATGGATGCCTGACGGTCAGGATGTCGGGGCATGAACCGGTCACCGTCGACATGGTGATGTTCGCGACCGGTCGTACTCCCAATACCGAAGGGCTGGGGCTGGAGAGCGCCGGCGTCGCGCTGGACGACAAGGGCGCGGTGAAGGTGAACGAGCAGGCGCAGTCGTCGTGCCCGTCGATCTATGCGGTGGGCGACGTCACCAACCGCGTGCAGCTGACCCCGGTCGCGATCCGCGAGGGGCAGGCGTTCGCCGACCGCACCTATGGCGGCAAGGACGTGACGCTCGATTACGACTGCATCCCGAGCGCGGTGTTCAGCCATCCGCCGATGGCGGGCGTCGGCATGACCGAGGGCGAGGCGAAGAACAAGCTGGGGTCGGTCAAGGTGTACCTGTCCGATTTCCGCCCGATGAAGAACGTGCTGGCCGGCCGCAACGAACGCGCGCTGTACAAGATGATCTGCGAGGAGACGACCGGACGGATCGTCGGGCTGCACATGATCGGGCCGGACGCGCCGGAGATCCTGCAGGCAGCGGCGATCGCGGTGAAGGCCGGGCTGACCAAGGACCAGTTCGACCAGACGGTCGCGCTGCATCCGACGATGGCCGAAGAGCTGGTGCTGATGAAATAGTTCGAACTCCTCCCCGTGCCGGGGAGGAGTTTCAGCCTTCCGCGAGGATCGCGTCGGCCTCGCTCAGGCGGTCCCCGCCGACCCGTTCGCCGATCGTCGCGGTCACCGCGACGTTCATCGTCACGTTGCCCAGCGTCCGCACGATGTCGGGCAGCGTCTCCACCGCGACCAGCAGCGCCAATGGTTCGACCGGCACGCCCATCGCGACGGCAATCGGTGCGATCGAGGAGACGAAGCTGATCTGGCCGGGCAAGCTCGCCGCGCCCATCGTGGTGATCGCGCCCGCCGCGATCCCCGCCGCGATCTGTCCCGCGCCCAAGGGCACGCCGAACACGTGCGCGACGTAGAGCGCGACGCCGAGGTTCATCGCCGGACCCGTAGCGCGGAACAGCGCGACCGCCATCGGCAGCACCACGCCCGACGTCGCCACCGGCACGCCGACATCGCCCGCGCCCTTCAGCATCGCCGGCAACGACGCGAGCGAACTCTGCGTCGAGATCGCGACCGCCTGCGCCGGGGCGGTGCCTTTCAGGAACTGCCCGATCGGCACCCGTCCGCCGAAGCGCGCCAGCGGATAGGCGAGCAGCCAGATGCCCATCCCCACGCTCATCAGCACCAGCACGTAATGGACCAGTGCGCCGAACGCCGCGGTGCCGGCCCGCGCCCCGACGACATAGCCCAGCGCGAACACGCCGATCGGGCCCAGCCACAACACCCAGTTGATGACGATCAGCATCGTGTCGGCGATCGCCTGGAACAGCCGAACCAAGACGCTGCGATTGTCCTGTGGCAGCCGGGTGAGCGCAAAGCCGAACACCAGCGTGAACAGGATCAGCGGCAGGAACTGGTCGTTCGCCGCCGCCGCCACCGGATTGGTCGGCACGACGCCCACGAGGAAGTCCGTGAACGGCGGCACCTTCGCGGCCGGGGCGGCGGTGCCGAAGGTCGCGCGCAGCGCCTCCGCCGCGGTATTGCCCAGCGGGAACAGGTCGAGCAGCGTCAGCGTGAACAGTGCGCCCAGCGCCGAGGACGTCCACAGGATGACGATGAACAACAGCAGCGACCGGGTGGCGATCCGCCCGGCGCGCGCCGCCTCCGCCGTCTGGGCGATGCCGGTGATGAGCAGCGCCACGACCAGCGGCACGATCGTCATGCGCAGCGCGTTCAGCCACGCGGTGCCGATCGGTTCGGCCACGGCGATGCCCGACAGCGCGGTATCGGGCGATTGCCCCGCGAGGACGATGCCCAGCGCCAGCCCCGTGCCCAGTCCCGCCAGAATTCGTGTCGCCTGCGACATGCTCGCCCTTTTGATAAAGTGGCGGTAATAGCTCCGCCGATCGATCGCTCAACCTGAAGGCGTATGTCACGATGGCAAGGAAATATTTCGGCACCGACGGGATTCGCGGGCTGACCAACAGCAAGCCGATGACCGCCGAGATGGCGATGCGCATCGGCATGGCGGCCGGCGCGCACTTCCGTCGGGGCGATCACCGCCACCGCGTGGTGATCGGCAAGGACACGCGGCTGTCGGGCTATATGCTCGAAAACGCGATGGTCGCGGGCTTCACCTCGGTCGGCATGGACGTGGTGCTGGTCGGCCCGTTGCCGACCCCGGCGGTGGCGATGCTGACCCATTCGATGCGCGCCGACATGGGGGTGATGATCTCCGCCAGCCACAACCCGTATCAGGACAACGGCATCAAGCTGTTCGGTCCGGACGGGTACAAGCTGTCCGACGCCGACGAACTGGCGATCGAGGAACTGATCGACAGCGAGATCGACCTGTCGGCGCCGGGCGATATCGGCCGCGCCAACCGGATCGAGGACGCGCGCGGACGCTATATCCACTTCGCCAAGTCGACCTTCCCCGAAAACCTCCGGCTGGACGGCATGAAGCTGGTCGTCGATTGCGCGAACGGCGCCGCCTACAACGTCGCGCCGTCGGCCCTGTGGGAACTGGGCGCGGAAGTGATCGCGATCGGCGTCACCCCGAACGGCAAGAACATCAACGACCGCGTCGGATCGACCGCGCCGCAGACGCTGTCGGAAACCGTGGTGTCGTCGGGCGCGGCGGTCGGCATCGCGCTGGACGGCGACGCCGACCGGCTGATCGTGGTCGACGAAGCCGGGCGGGTGATCGACGGCGACCAGTTGATGGCGACGATCGCCGCCAGCTGGGCGCGCGCAGGACGGCTGAAGGGCGGGGGGCTGGTTGCCACCGTCATGTCGAACCTCGGCCTCGAACGGCATCTGTCGGCGCAGGGGCTGGGCCTGGTCCGCACCGCGGTCGGCGACCGGCACGTGCTGGAGAAGATGCGGACGGCCGGATACAATGTCGGCGGCGAACAGTCGGGGCATATCATCCTGTCCGACTATGCCACCACCGGCGACGGGCTGGTCGCGGCGTTGCAGGTGCTGGCCGAAATCCAGCGCGCGGGCGCGCCGGCGAGCGAGGTGCTGCACCGCTTCGATCCGTTGCCGCAGCTGCTCAAGAACGTCCGCTTCGCCGGCGGCAAGCCGCTCGACGATCCGCGGGTGAAGGATGTGGTCGCCGGGGTCGAGGCCGAACTGGCCGGGCGCGGGCGGCTGGTGCTGCGCGCGTCGGGGACCGAGCCGGTGATCCGCGTGATGGCCGAGGGCGACGATGCGGGACATGTCGAGCAGGTCGTCGACCGCATCTGCGACGCGGTGCGGCAGGCGGCGGGCTGATGCTGGTCATGAAGCCTGCGTGCGAACGGTGCGCGGCGCCGCTGCCGGCGGCGGCGCATGGCGCGTTCGTCTGTTCGTACGAGGACACGTTCTGCGCGGAATGTGCGGATGAACTGGACGAGGTGTGTCCGACGTGTCGGGGTGAGTTGGTCGACCGGCCGACCAGACGCAAATAGATCCTCCCCGGAACGGGGAGGGGGACCAGCCAAAGGCTGGTGGAGGGGGGTGTCCGCATACGGAGCCGTTGCGTTGCGCGGAGAACCTCCTCCACCATGCTGCGCATGGTCCCCCTCCCCGTGCCGGGGAGGACTTTCAACGCCCGTCCGCCGCTGCTAACCCGGCCGCATGACCACACCCCGCATCCTGATCGTCGCCGGTTCCGATTCCGGCGGGGGCGCCGGTATCCAGGCGGATATCAAGACCGCGACGATGCTGGGCGCGCATGCGATGACCGCGATCACCGCCGTCACCGCGCAGAACACGCTGGGGGTCGACGCGGTCCATCCGATCCCGACCGACATGGTCATGGCGCAGGTCGATGCGGTGGTGCGCGACATCGGCGTCGATGCGGTCAAGATCGGCATGATCGGGTCGGCCCGCACCGCCCATGCGCTGGCCGACCGGCTGCGCGACCTGCGCGGCATCCCGGTGGTGTTCGATCCGGTGATGATCGCGACCAGCGGTGCGCGGCTGGCCGACGAGGCGACGGTCGCGGCGTTCGAACGGTTGATGGCGGTGGCGACGCTCGCCACGCCCAACCTGCCCGAACTGGCGGCGCTGGGCGGGGTCGATCCGGTCCTCGACCGCGGCTGCGCGGTGCTGGCCAAGGGCGGACATGGCGAGGGCGAGGTGGTCGTCGACCGGCTGCACCAGCGCGCGCCCGGTGCCGCGCCGCTGGTCGAATGGTCTTCGCCGCGGATCGACGGCATGGCGACGCACGGCACCGGCTGTACCCTGTCGACCGCGATCGCGTGCGAACTGGCCAAGGAATGGACGCTGGTCGAGGCGATCGGCCGCGCACGCAGCTTCGTGCGGATCGCGATGCTCGGCGCCGACGAACTGGGGCGCGGCGCGGGGCCGATGGCGCAGCAGGGGGTGCGGCTCGACCTCAACCAGTCGCGCTGGTCGCCGATGCTCAACCAGGTGACGGTGCCGGCCGACGACGTGCCGGCCAGCGAGCATTTCTACCGCCTGCTCGGCCTCAAGACGATCGTGCGTTCCAGCCGCCGCTATGCCCGGTTCGAGAGCGAGGGGGGCGCGACTTTCTCGATCGAGATGACCGACGAGCGCAAGGTGCCGGCGGTGTATTTCGAGGTCGGCGACCTGAACGTCGCGGTCCATTATCTGAAAGGACAGGGGCTGTCCTTCGCGCAGGAGCCGATCGACCGGCCATGGGGCTGGCGCGAGGCGCGGCTGTTCGATCCGGCGGGGAACGAGGTGTGCCTGTACCAGGCGGGCGAGATGCGGCGGTTCCCGCCATGGCGCATCGCCGATGCCTGACTGGAGTCACGAGGCCCGCCATACGGGGCCGGTGGCGGGGGTGGACGAGGCCGGGCGCGGGCCGCTGGCCGGGCCGGTGGTCGCGGCGGCGGTGGTGCTGGACCGCGACTGTATTCCCGATGGCCTCAACGATTCGAAGCAGTTGAGCGCGAAACGTCGCGCCGGGCTGCACGCCCGGCTGCTCGACTGCGCGACGGTCGGTGTCGGGATCGCCACCGTTGAGGAGATCGACCGGCTCAACATCCTGTGGGCGACGATGCTGGCGATGGAACGCGCGGTCGACGCGCTGGGGGTCGCGTGCGGCATGGTGCTGGTCGACGGCAACCGCTGCCCGAACTGGTCGTATCCCAGCGTCGCGGTCGTCGGTGGCGACGCGATCAGCCTGTCGATCGCCGCCGCGTCGATCGTCGCGAAACAGACGCGCGACGCGATGATGATCGACGCCGACGAGCTGCATCCCGGCTATGGCTGGTCGTCGAACAAGGGCTATGGCGCGAAGGTGCATCTGGAGGCGCTGCGGACGCTGGGGCCGACGCCGCTGCACCGGCGGAGCTTCGCGCCGGTCGCGCAGGCGCTGCTGCTTTAAAATCCTCCCCGTGCCGGGGAGGATTTGCGACGAGTTGAGGGTTACCACATCTTGAGTCTTCGGCCCTCGACCGGACTCAACATCTGCCCCGCGACGACTCGATTCGTCGCCGCAACGACTCTGCCTACCCGACCGAGTCAAGCATTACCTCTTGACCGCGACTCGTGGATTCCCTGAAATGGCACCGATTCAAGGGGGACTGACGACGATGGTGGCGACGAAAATCCGGGCGAAGGCGCCCAAGACGGTCACGCTGCCGCTCGACCGCATCCTGATGGACGACTGCATCGACGCGATGCGCTCGCTGCCGGCGAAGTCGATCGACTGCATCTTCGCCGATCCGCCCTACAACCTGCAACTGGGCGGCGACCTGCTGCGGCCCGACGGCAGCCAGGTCGATGCGGTCGACGACGACTGGGACAAGTTCGACAGCTTCGCCGCGTACGACAAGTTCACGAAAGCGTGGCTGGCCGAGGCGCGGCGCATCCTGAAGCCCGACGGCACGATCTGGGTCATCGGCAGCTATCACAATATCTATCGCGTCGGGTCGATCGTGCAGGACCAGGGCTTCTGGATCCTCAACGACATCGTGTGGCGGAAATCGAACCCGATGCCCAATTTCAAGGGCACGCGCTTTACCAACGCGCACGAGACGATGATCTGGGCATCGATGGGCGAGAAGGCGCGCTACACCTTCAACTATCGCCAGATGAAGACGCTGAACGACGAATTGCAGATGCGATCGGACTGGGAATTCCCGATCTGCGGCGGGCCGGAGCGGCTGCGCAAGGATGGGACGAAGGTCCACCCGACCCAGAAGCCCGAGGCACTGCTGTACCGCGTGCTGCTGGCGTCGACCAGGCCCGGCGACGTGGTGCTCGACCCGTTCTTCGGCACCGGCACCACCGGCGCGGTCGCCAGGCGGCTGGGGCGGCATTTCATCGGCATCGAACGCGACGCGACCTATGTCGAGGCGGCGACGGCGCGGATCGAGGCGGCGCTGCCGCTCGACGAATCGGCGATCCGCGCCATGCGCGCGCCGACCAAGCCGCCGCGCGTGGCCTTCGGCGTGCTGGTCGAGAACGGCCTGCTGCCGCCGGGGTCGGTGGTCACCGACGCCAAGCGCCGCTTCCGCGCGACCGTGCTGGCCGACGGATCGCTGCTGTCCGACTGCGGCACGGCCGGGTCGATCCACAAGCTGGGCTCGACGCTTCAGAACGCGCCGTCGTGCAACGGCTGGACCTTCTGGCATAGCGAGGGGCCGAACGGGCTGGTCCCGGTCGACGCGCTGCGCCAGCAATGGCTGCTCGCGACCCAGCCCTGATGTATCTGCGCCCGGTCCGCTTCGTCGACACGCCGGTCGGACTGCCCGACGGCAGCGTGGCACGGCTGGCGGGGGGGATGCTGTGGTTCGCCGGCTATGAGGTGCGCGACCGGGCGGGATTGCGGATCACCGTGCCGGTCGCCGGGTTCGACGACTGGGTCGCCGGCCTGCCCGCAGCGCAGGCCGAGCGGGCGCACCTGCTCCACCGGCGGATCACCGCGCCTCGCCCGCCGCTGACGCTGGGCGAGCGGGTGCTGCGGTTCGACCAGCCGCAGGTGATGGGCATCCTGAACGTCACGCCCGACAGTTTCTCGGACGGGGGCGCGCATGTCGGCGATCCGGCGGGGGCAGCGGCGGCCGGGGTGGCGATGGCGGCGGCGGGGGCGGCACTGATCGACCTTGGCGGCGAATCGACCAGACCCGGTGCGGCGACGGTGTGGGAGGGCGACGAGATCGCGCGGATCGTGCCGGTGGCCGGGCGGCTGGCGGCGGCCGGGGTCGCGGTGTCGGTCGACACGCGCAAGGCGGTGGTGATGGAGGCGGCGCTGGCGGCGGGCGCGCGGATCGTCAACGACGTCGCCGCACTGTCCTATGATCCGCGCGCGCTGGCGGTTGTCGCGGCGGCGGGGTGCCCGGTGGTGCTGATGCATTCGCCCGCGGCGACGCAGGGGCCGCATGGTGGCGATGGCTATGCCGACCCGCTGCTCGACGTGTTCGACTGGCTGGAGGCACGGGTCGAGGCGGTGGTCGCCGGCGGGGTCGACCGCGCGAGGATCGTCGTCGATCCCGGCATCGGCTTCGGCAAGGCGCTGGCCGACAATCTCGCGCTGGTGAACGGCCTCGCGCTGTTCCACGGGCTGGGTTGCCCGGTGCTGCTGGGGGCCAGCCGCAAGCGGATCATCGGCGCGCTGTCGAACGAGGCACCCGCCGACCAGCGGCTGGGCGGATCGGTCGCGCTGACGATGGCGGGCATCGAGCGCGGCGCGCAGCTGGTCCGGGTGCACGACGTGGCGGAGACGGTGCAGGCGATCCGCGTATGGCGCGGCCTGCGCGACGCGGCGCTGGTGGTGCGGTAGAGCCTTCCTCGTCATTCCCGCGAAGGCGGGATCCATGGCCGCCAGGGGTTCTGCCGGCGTCGCTGCGGCAGCGTTCATGGACTCCCGCCTTCGCGGGAGTGATGAACATGGGATATTAGCCCGACCCCGCAACGTCCGCTATAGGGACGGCCATGGTTCGCGTTCTCCTGTTGCTCGCCGCGTTGTCGGTGTTGTTCGCCGATGTCGCCGATGCCCAGCAGAACGGGTTCGACCTCGACGGTCCCGAAGTCGCGGTCAGCGTGCGGCGCGGCGATACCGAATTGCCGGTGGCGGCGGTTCCGGCGCTGCGCGGCGGCGACAGGCTGACGGCAAGGGCGTTGCTGCCCGCCGACCAGTCGGAGCGCTATCTGCTGGTCGTCGCCTTCCTGCGTGGGGCGACCAACCCGCCGCCCAAGGACTGGTTCTTCTCGGTCGAGACGTGGAAGCCGAAGAAGAACACGCTGACCGTCACCGTGCCCGATGGTGCCGAACAGGCGATGCTGTTCCTCGCCCCCGAAGCCGGTGGCGGGTTCTCGGCGGTGCGCGGCGCGGTGCGCGGGCGGCCGGGGGTGTTCGTCCGCGCGGCGCAGGACCTGTATCAGGCATCGCTCGACCGGCAGCGGCTGGACGCGTTCGTCGGCGCGATCGGGCGGATCGGCGACAGCGCGCCGGAACGACTGGCGACCGCCGCGCCGGTGCTGGCCGATGCGCTGCGCATCAAGCTGAACGCCGACTGCCTGCTGCGCCAGCGCGCGTTGCAGGCCGCGTGCCTGACCCAGCAGCGCGACGCGCTGGTGCTGCAGGCGCAGCGCGGCGCGACCTTGACCGAGACGCTGACCGGCACCCCGGTCGACCTCGCCTATCGCGTGGCGGCGACGCGCGAGGGCGGGGCGGGCTATTACAGTCCGTACATCGCGCTGGCCCGGGACGTCGCCCGGCTGTTCGGCGCGTTTCGCAGCGCGCAATATCAGTATCTGCCGGCACTGGCGCTGGGGCAGGGGAATGCGATCCACCTGCAACTGAACAGCGCGCCGTCGTTCCAGAATCCGCGATCGGTGCTGGTGGCGCCGCTGCCGCCGATCGGCGACGCCCCGCCGCCGCTGTGGCGATCGGCGGCACCCGGCGCGCTGTGCCTCGCCCGGCCCGGCCTCGTGCTGCCGATCGACGATGCCGCGCTGCTGTTCGCGACCGACTATGCCCGCGACCTCGTGCTGCGCGTGACGGCGCTCGACGGGCGGGTCTCGACGATCCGGCTGACTCCCGATGCCGAACGCGGCGGGCTGGTACTGGCCGGGGACGCCCCGCCGGCACCGGGGCCGGTGGCCGAGGCGGTGGTGCAGGGCCGCTGGGGCTTTGCGACGTTCAGCGGACCGCAGGTGCCGGCGCAGGTCGACGGCCCCGGCGCATGGACGCCGCGGCCCGATGCCGACGTCATCGTCGGGCGCGACCATCCGCTGGTGCTGCGCGGTGGAGCATCGGCCTGTGTCAGCGCACTGACGTTGCGCGATGGCGCCGGGCTCAGCCGGTCGCTGACGTGGAAGGCGGCGGGGCCGGATGCGATCGAGGCGACCCTGCCGCTGGGCAAGACCCGGCCGGGGCCGTTGACGCTGACCGTCGTGCGCCACGGTGCGGTCGCGCCCGATCAGATCGCGCTGACCGGACGGGCCGAGCCCAGCCGTCTCGACCGCTTCACCGTCCATGCCGGCGACCGTGACGGCGTGCTGGAAGGCGCACGGCTGGATCAGGTGACCGCGCTGACGCTGGGCGGCACGCGCTTTGCCGCCGGCGCGCTGACCCGCGTGGGAGAGGGTGACCGGCTGGTGCTGACCGCCGAACAGCCGCTGGCCGGGGGCAGGGACGTGACTGCCACCGTGGCGCTGCGCGATGGCCGCAGCGCCGGCGTGCCTGCGACGATCGCTCCGCCGCGCGCGACGGCGCAACTGCTCGACCGCCGGGTCGCATTCGATCCGCCGACCGGCGGCCTGCCGATTGAACTGCCGCAGGGGCTGGTGCCGACCGCAGCGACGCTGATCTTCTCCGCGCGGATCGCGGGCGGGTTGCCGGGCAGCGACGACGGGATCGAGATCGCGGCGGGCGATGCCGTCAAGCGGCTGACGATCGCCTCGGGCGCGGTGCAGCGGATCGGCGACGATGTGGTGGTGACGACGATCGCCCCGCAGGCGGCGTTCGGACCGGCGGTGGCGGGGCCGCTGCGCTTCCGCGCATGGCGCGCCGGGGCGGCGGGTGACTGGCAGGGGCTGGCGACGCTGGTGCGGCTGCCGGTGCTGAACGCGATCGCCTGTGCCGAGCGTTGCACCGTCACCGGGCGCGGCCTGTTCCTGCTCCGCGCGATCGGCACGACGCCGGACATGGCCGGGGCGACGGTGCTGCCCGGCGGCTTCGTCGGTACGACGGCGACGACCGCGGCTGCGGGCGAGGGGACGCTGTACCTGCAACTGCACGACGCCGGCGACGCGGTGCTGCGGGTGAAGGTCCCGGCGGGCCGCTAGAGTGGAAACGGGCGTCACCCCAGCGAAGGCTGGGGTCTCGATCGGCTCCTGCTGCGTGCTACCACCGGGAGATCCCAGCCTTCGCCGGGACGACGCGCGTTTCGATACGGACGGATCAACCCTTGCGGCCGACGATCGTCACAGCAGCGGATAGCAGCCGGTCGCGGTCACGTCGGCCGGGATGCCCGGCAGCAGCCCGACGACCGGCGACCGGAACGGAAGCGAGATGACGACCTTGACCATTCCCGTGGCGGCGTTGCACGTCGTCCCCGATGTGACGACAACGTCGGTCGCGACCAGGCGCTGGCCATAGGTCCGCGCCCGCCCGACCGCATAGTCGGTCCGCGCCGCGGGGGTCTTGCAATCGGCGCTGACCGAGGTGCAGCGCGCCGTGCTGAACGCCACTTCCTTCACCGACTGCTTGATCCACAGGAAGCGCGATCCCTCGACGATCGCGAACAACATGCTCAGGAACACGGGGGCCAGCAGCGCGAATTCGACCACGGTGGCACCGCGCCGGTCGGCGGGCAGGGGCCGGGGGTGGCGGGCGGTCATTGCAACCGCACCACGGCCGCCTGCTCCAGCGTCGTGTCGCCGAACAGGCTGGCCGGCACGACCGCCGGAACGTAGCGGTAGCTGGCCTTGACCCGCAGGTAATAGCCCGACCTCGCAGCCGCGCTTCCCGATGCGGCGCCGCATGGCGCACCGCAGGTCGCGGTCGCGCGATAGCCGTTGTCGGCGGTCAGGCACGCACAGACCCGCGATTCGTTGACGCACGGCGTATCGCCGCCATTGCATTCGACCGTCACCACCAGGTTCGATGCGCCGGGCGCGCCGGCGATCGCCGCGACCATCGTCGGGATATTGGTGAAGGGGACCGCCGCGCGGTTGCTGAAACTGTGCACCGCGGTCGTGGCGACCCCCGAGCCCAGATTGCCGCGCTGGATGAAGAACATGCCGAAATCCAGCGCGGCGAGCATGATCGCGAACAGGAAGCAGGTGAGCAGCGCGAACTCGATCGTCGCCGCACCGCGCCGGTCGCGCAGCAAGTGTCGTGGCCCCATCATCCTCACCGTATCAGTTCGATCTTGTTCGGTCCGTTGCCGCCCCCGCCGGGCAGGCCGACGCAGGTCGATCCGGTGGTGCTGCCCCCGGTCGCCGTCACCCGGTTGGCGATCAGGACGAAGCACTGCCCGGCCGACTGGGTGCTGTTGCCGCCGCTGATCGTGACGTCCGAACGGGGGATATGCACCGCGCCGCTGAAGACGCTGTTCGATCCGCCGCCCCATGTGGTGGCGACCGTGGTCGCGGAATCGATCAGCACGCTGGCGATGGTTCCCGGCGTGCTGCCGGTCGGCGATGCCAGCAGCTTGGTCTTCGCGCCGCCGTTCAGGTTGACGACGCCCGACAGCACGAAGGTGACGTCGACCCCCGCCATGTCGAAATCGCTGGTCGAAACGCCTTCCAGCGACTGGCCGTAATTCTGGTTGTTGACCGGCGAATGATAGGGCCATGTCGTCCCGCCGGTGCCGTTGACGAAGTCGCCGGCTATCGTGTAGCGGCCCGCGCCGAACAGCACCGCACCCGCCACGCGCAGATCGCCGTTGATCCGGTGATTGGTCGTGCGCCCGAATACCAGCCGGCTTCCGCCCTCGGTGGTGATGCTGCCGCCCGCGCTGAACGTGCCGTCGGCCATCAGCATGACGCCGCTGCCCGACAGCGCGATCGCCTGGCCGCCGGCGGCGCGACCGATCCGATAGGCCCCCGCGCCCAGCACCAGCGCCGATCCGCCGCCGACCGCGATTCCCGCGACGACGTCGGTGTTCCCGTTGCCCGCCCGGATCCAGCTGCCGCCACCGATCGTGATCGACCGGAAGGCGTGGTTGCCCCGACCGATCGTCAGCGTCGATCCGCCGCCGATGTTCAGGTCGGCATTGATCGACACGCGGCCGTCGCCGATGCGGTTCGTCCCCGTCAGGCTGACGGTGCCGCTGCCGATCGACACGTCCCCGTCGCCGAAGGTGACGGCGCTGCCTGCCGCGACCCCGCCGTTGATGCGGATATTGCCGTCGCCAAAGGCCAGCGGCGAACCGCCCCCGACCGCAAGTCCCCTGGCGATGGTGATCGTCGATCCGGCGGCGAAGTCGACATTGACCCCCCCTTCGACCCGTAGCGTCCCGATCGTATAGTTGCCGGCGGGTACGAAGAACTTGCCGTTGCCCCGCCGATACGACGACACGTTCGCACTGGGGCTGTAGCCGAAGACCCAGTCCTCTCCGGCGGGCGTGACCGGATCGGCGATCGGGTCCGGCGCATCGAACGCGCCGATCGCCGCCCGCGCGGCCGCGATGTCGGCATTGTCGCGCAATGGATCGGAAAGGGTGGTTGCGACCCTGGTCCGCTTGTCCGCCGCGGGAACGTTGCCGTTCCACGACGGATTGACGAAATCGACGGCATAACGGATCGCATCGGCGGCAAGCGTGCCATATTGGTTCGTGATCGATCCCGCGCCCGACACGATGTTCTTCGCGCCGATCCGCGACCCGCCGTTCGCCACGTTGCCGATCCCGGCGACGGCGCAGTCGGGCGCATCGATCGTCGCGCCCCCGGACGTCGAAATGGCATCGCCGCTGCCCGACAGGCCGAGGATGCACGGCGGGACCGATTCGGGCCCCTTCAGCAATGCGGTGGCCGACGCGCCGACCGGGTAGCTGCCGCCCAGACCGATGCCCCGGGCGATCAGGATCGGCACGCGGGTCGTGACGGTCACCCGCACCGCCTTCATGCCGGGGCCGGGCGTATCGTTGAGCATCGTCGTCTCGATCGTCGCATCGGCCAGACCATTGACGCGGGCGAGATCGCGCGCGGCCGGGGCGAGGATCGCTTCGTTTTCATCGGCATGGTAGGCGATCGCCGCACCCAGCGCCGCGATGTCGGCGACCCGCTGGTTGACGACGCGCTGCTGCAGTCCGCGGTTCACATCAACCGCCATCGCCGACATTCCGACAAGGATCGACAGCGACATCGCCGCGATGACCGCAACGGTCCCGCGTCGGTTGCCGGCGATATGTTCGATCGGGTGCGACCACGTCATATGATAGCGCTACGACAGACTGCCTTTACGTTGTGTAAAGTATGCAGAACCGCAGCCGCGTCCTGCGCGACGGGTGGCCGCCCCGACGCGGTACATGATGGATTGCATGACGGTGCCGTGTAGGCTGGCGCGACGATCGCGTCCGTCGCGGTTCGCGGTCGACCGCGAATCCGATGTCTCTGGTCGGGGCGACAGGATTCGAACCTGCGACCCCCACACCCCCAGTGTGATGCGCTACCAGGCTGCGCTACGCCCCGATCAGAGAGGGCGTGCCTTTAGGCCCGGTTTGCGTGCCATGCAAGCCCGAAGCGTCGCCGCCGGCAAATGTTGCACGGGGCCCGTGCAGGTGATAGCTGCCCGCAGTTGACAGGATGCCGTGTTCGCGGCGTCCGCTTTTTCGGACATTCAGGCCAGCAATGCTCGTACCTTCCGCTTTCGCCCAGTCCGCCGCCGCTCCTGCGGCATCGGGTGGTTTCCTCGGCACGCTGATCGGCATCGCGCCGCTGCTGCTGATCTTCGTCGCCTTCTACTTCCTGCTCATCCGTCCGCAGTCGAAGCGAATGAAGACGTTGCAGGCATCGATCGCCGCGGTGAAGCGCGGCGACCAGGTTGTCACCGCCGGCGGCGTGATCGGCCGGGTAACCAAGGTCGAGGACGCGTTCGTCGAGGTGGAGATCGCGCCGAATACCCGCATCCGCGTGGTCAAGGCGACCATCGCCGAAGTCACGCCGCCGGCCGGCGCCAAGCCCGCGAACGACTGATGCTCGACTTTCCCCGCTGGAAACGGATCGCCATCTGGGCATCCGTGATCCTGTTGTCGCTGTTCGCGGTGCCGAGCCTGCTGCCCGAGGCGACCCGTGCGAAGCTGCCCGGCTGGGTGCCGACGCCCGCGATCAACTTCGGCCTCGATCTGGCGGGGGGCAGCTACATCCTGCTCGAGGCGCAGACGCAGGACGTCGCCGCGACCCGGGTCGAGGCGATGCGCGAGATGATCGCGACCGAGATGCGCCGCAACCCGCGGGTCAGCGTCGGCGACATCTCGACGCGCGGCGGACAGATCAGCTTCATGGTGCGCGACGCGACGCAGGTCGACGCCGCGCGTGAAAAGCTGCTGGGCCTGACCGGCGGCGGGGCGGGCATGACCGGCCAGCGCGAATGGGACATCGAGGTGCGCGACAACACGCGCTTCGTGCTGACCCCGACCCAGGCCGGCCTGCGCCTCGCGGTCGAGAATGCGATGAAGGACGCGACCGAGGTCGTGCGCCGCCGCATCGACGAACTGGGCACGCGCGAACCGACGATCATCCAGCAGGGCAGCAACCGCATCGTTGTGCAGGTCCCCGGCCTGTCCGATCCGAAGGCGTTGAAGGATCTGCTGGGCCGGACCGCGCGGCTGGAATTCAAGCTGGTCGATCTCGCCGCCGATCCGGCCGCGGTCGCGCGTGGACAGGCACCGGCGGGCAGCCAGATCCTGCCCTATCCGGCGCAGAACGCACCGATCGCGGTGAAGCGCACCACGATCATCTCCGGCGACCAGCTCGCCGATGCGCGCCAGACCTATGACCAGAACGGCCAGCCCAACGTCACGATCAACTTCAACGCGGAGGGCGGTCGCCGCTTCGCGAAGGTGACGCAGGAAAACACCGGCAAGCCCTTTGCGATCATCGTCGACAATTCGGTCATCTCGGCCCCGAACATCAACGAACCGATCCTCGGCGGCAGCGCCACGATCAGCGGGGGCTTCACCGCCGACAGCGCCAACCAGCTCGCCATCGCGCTGCGGTCGGGCAAGCTGCCGGTCGACCTGACCGTGGTGCAGGAAAGCACCGTAAGCCCCGAACTGGGTGCCGATTCGGTGAAGGCGGGCGTGACCGCCGCGATCATCGCGACCGTTGCCGTCATCGTGTTCATGGTCATGACCTATGGTCGCTTCGGCATCTATTCGACGATCGCCGTCGTGCTGAACATCCTGATGATCATCGCGGTGATGGCGTTCCTGAACGCCACGCTGACGCTGCCCGGCATCGCCGGCTTCGTGCTGACCATCGGTACCGCGGTCGACGCCAACGTGCTCATCAACGAACGCATCCGCGAGGAACGGCGCCGCGGGCGCAGCGTGCTGCAATCGCTCGAGCTGGGCTACAAGGAGGCGAGCCGCACGATCTTCGAGGCGAACGTGACCCACGCCATCGCCGGCGGGATCATGCTGATCCTCGGTTCCGGCCCGATCCGCGGTTTCGCGGTCGTGCTGCTGCTCGGCATCGCCAGCTCGGTGTTCACCGCCGTCACCTTCACGCGGATGCTGGTCGCCGGATGGATGCGCCGCCATCGTCCGACCGACATCACCATTTAAGGCTCCGGCGTCATGCGTCTCATCAAGCTGGTTCCCGACAACACCAACATCCGCTTCGTCGCGGTGCGCAAAATCGCGTTCACCGTGACGCTGATCCTCAGCATCCTCGCGGTCGGGCTGGTGTTCGCGCGGGGGCTGAACTTTGGCGTCGACTTCATGGGCGGCGTCGCGATCGAGGAGAAGTTCGCCACGCCGCCCGCGATCGACAAGGTGCGCGGCGTCATCGAGCGGCTGGGCGTGGGTGAACCCGCGATCCAGCAGTTCGGTGATCCCAAGCTGGTGTCGATCCGCCTGCCGGTGCCCGAGGGCCACAGCGGCGCGACCGACCGCCTGGTCGAGCGGGTCAAGTCGGCGCTCGCCACCGAATTCCCCGGCGCGACCTTCAGCAACTATTCGACCGTGTCGGGCAAGGTATCCGACGAACTGGTGACCAACGGCGTCCTCGCCGTCGTGCTGGCGATCTTCGGCATCGCGATCTTTTCGTGGTTCCGCTACGAATGGCAGTTCGGCGTGTCGACCGCGGTCGCGATCATCCACGACGTGCTGATGACGCTGGGTTTCTTCGCGTTGACGCAGATGCCGTTCGACCTGACCATCGTCGCGGCGGTGCTGACGATCATCGGCTATTCGATCAACGACAAGATGGTGATCGACGACCGCATCCGCGAGAATATGCGCAAGTTCCGCAAGATGGAGATGCGCGAGCTGATTGACCTGTCGGTCAACGAAACGCTGCCACGTACCGTCATGACCTCGCTGACGATCCTGCTGGCGCTGACCGCGCTGCTGGTGTTCGGCGGCCATGTGCTGCGCGGCTTCACCGCGGCGATGATCCTCGGCGTGATCGTCGGGACCTATTCGTCGATCTACGTGTCGTCGTCGCTGCTCATCACGCTGGGGCTGAAACCCGGTGCGCCGGTAGGCGAGGGGACGGTCAGGGAACCCGTGCCGCAAAAGACGTCGCGGTGAAGATCGACCGGACCCGCAAGGGCGACGGTCCGCTCGTCTCCGGGCTGACCGCCGCCGGGTTCCGGGTCGATGACGGCATCTATCCCGCGCTGCTGATGACGCCGCAGCGTGCCGATCTGTGGGAGCCGCCGGCGTTCGAGGACCTCGACGCGGCGGCGCTGGCATCGGTGCTGGCGATGCGCCCCGAATTCCTGCTGCTCGGCACCGGCGCGACGCTGCGCCAGCCGCCGCGCGCGCTGGTCCGCGCGCTCGATGCGCAGGGGCTGGGGATCGAGGCGATGGACAGCCGCGCCGCCGCCCGGGCGTGGGGCGTACTGCGCGACGAAGGGCGACAGATCGCGGCGGCATTCTACCCGCTGTAAGGGTTGGAGTTTCCTCGCAAGCCCTACGCGTCATCCCGGCGAAGGCCGGAATCTCCCGATAAGGCAGCGCACCGACCGCCTTGTTGGTGGCCCCCGACTTTATCCGGGGTGACGCCGGTGGGGAATCAGCGTCGTCCCGCCGCCAACCCCATCAGATGCTCGCGCAATTCCCGCGCGTTGCGCTCCCAGCTGAACGCTTCGACCGTCGCCCGCGTCGCGTCCGGATCGGCAGGTTGCGACAGCACCGCCGCGATCCCCTGCGCCACCGCCGCGGCGTCGCGCGTGACGATCCGGCCGGCGGCGGGGCCGGTCACGACCTCGCGCGCGGCGCCGGCGTCGGGGATCACGATCGGCGTCCCGCTCGCCAGCGCCTCGATCCATGCATTTGCAAGGCCTTCCGACGACGACGCCAGCGCCATGACGTCGGCAGCGGCCAGCAGGCCGGGCAGGTCGCCATGTGGCATCGATCCGTACAGCCGCACGCGGTCGCCGACGCCCAGTTCGGCGATGCGCGCGGCGAGCGCCGCATGGTCGGGGCCGCCGCCGACGATCCACAACTGCACGCCGGGCAGCGCGGCGACCGCGTCGAGGACGATGCGATGCCCCTTGCGCGGGATCAGCGCGCCCAGCGATACGACCAGCGGTCCCGCGATCCCCAGGCGCACACGGGCGGCAGCGCGGTCGACGCTACCGAAGCGGCTGCGGTCGATGCCGGTGCGATGGACGCGGACCGGGCGGTCGATCCCGGCAGCGGCGATATCGTCGGCCATCGACTGCGACACCGCGAGCAATCCGTCCGCCGCCTGGCCGGCGGCCCGAACCTGCGCCGCGGTGGCGGGGGCATGGCCCCAATGATGGATGTCGGCGCCGCGTGCCTTGATCGATACCGGCACTCCGAACCGCCGGCCGAGCGCCACCGCCGCCGGGCCGTCGGGAAAGAAGAATTCGGCGTCGATCGCGTCGAACGGAAATGTTTCGCGCAGCGCGTTCAGGTGCGGGATCAGCCGCCGGACCAGCGCCCCGACATGGAACCGTCCCTGCGTGCCCGGCAGGTTCAGGAACCGCGGGCGGTCGACGGCCAGCCCCTTCCATGTTTCGTGCCGGGGCAGCGTCGAGAGCGCCCGGTAGCCGGCGTGCAGCGTCAGCGGAAAGGGCGGCAGGCCAAGCGGCGCGACGACCCGCACCGCGACATCTTCGAGGGCGGCGAGCCCCAGCGTCTGGCGTTCGATGAACACGCCGAAATTGGGCCGGACGGCATCGGGGAACAGGGTGGCGAGGGTCAGGACGCGCAGCATGGGGCGTCGTCCTAGCGCGAAAAGGGTGAAGGGTTCGCGAAAAGATCAGCGTGCCGGTTCAATCGGTAACGATCGCCGGCAGGCGGCTGTCATCCCGGATCAGGTCGAGACCTCTGCGAAAGCCGTCAATCCCTACCCCGGCGAAGGCCAGGGCCCAGTTGGGGGGTTAGGATACGGAAAGGCCTGTCCAACTGGACCCCGGCCGTCGCCGGGGTACGACGAGGAATTGGGTCTATTCGAGATACTCGCGGATGTCTCGATCAGGTCAGGGATGACGAGCCGCTTCGCCGGGGGCGACGCGGATGGCGGGCCGAGTGGACGCCGTGTCCGCTCGGCCCGCCACAACTCACGCCGTCAGCGTATGCTCCAGCGTAATCTCGGCATTCAGCAGCTTGGAGATGGGACAGCCGGCCTTCGCTCCCGCCGCGATCTCCTCGAACTTCGCCTGCTCGATGCCCGGCACGCTGGCGGTCAGCGTCAGCGCCGACTTCGTCACCGTGAACCCGTCACCGTCCTTGTCGAGCGTGACCTTGGCGGTCGTCTCCAGCGTGCCGTCGCTGAAGCCGGCCCCGGCCAATGCGAAGCTCAGCGCCATGGTGAAGCAGCTGGCATGGGCGGCGGCGATCAACTCTTCCGGGTTGGTGCCCTTGCCATCCTCGAACCGGGTGTTGAAGCCATATTGCTGTTCGGACAGCACGCCCGACTGGGTCGAGACATGGCCTTTGCCGTCCTTGCCGAGGCCGTCGTAGCGGGCGGATGCACTGCGGATCATGCTGGGGAACCTTCGTCATGGGAAAAGGGGCGGGCCCGTCACCGGACCCGCCCCTCCAGAATTCGTCAGACCGCAGTTGGTTCAACGGCAACGGCCACGGCTGCCGCTGCGCTCGATCTCGCGACCGGCCAGCGCGCCTGCGCCCGCACCCAGCAGCGTACCGAGCGTACGGTCGCCGCGCGAATCGATCGTGCGACCGACCAGCGCACCGGCGACGCCGCCGACGACGAGGCCGGTGGTGCCGTTGGGCTTGCGGCAATAGCGACGACCGTCGCGGCCGCGCCATTCGCGATACTTGCTGCGGCGCTGTGCCTCGGCCTCGGTCTTGCCGATCGAGACGCCGTGCTTCGAGAAGGTCGGGCCGACCGGTGCCAGCAGCGAAGCGGCGGCGAGCGCCATCATGATGTTGCGCATGGGAATGTTCCTTTCGTCCGTGATATGTCGTTGGTCGCTTAACGCATCCTCGCGCTGACGGTTTCATGAACGAAACGACAGGCATTCGTTCAGCTTGGCGAGGGCGCGGCCAGCAACGGATAGCGGGCGACGGGCTCGTACCATGCCCCGTCCCGACCCAGATGACTCTCGAACAGGGTGAAGTGATCGACGCGCATCGGCGGCAAGGTGAGCGCGGCGTGGATACGCAAGAATTCTTCGGTCGGCCCCGATGCGGCGTTCAGCCGGGCGAGCGTGACATGCGGCAGATAGGCGCGCCCCTCGGGCGGCAGGCCGATCCGCACCAGCGCATGGTCGACCTTGCGATGCAGCGCCGCGACGGCATCGTGCGGCGCGACCCCCGCCCACAGCGCCCGGCCGCGCCTGCCCGTGTCGAACCGCCCGACCCCCGATAGCGCGAGGTCGATCGCCGGCGCGTGGATCGATTGCAGCGCCAGCGCGATATCCTCCGCCACCGGCCGTTCGACCTCGCCGATGTAGCGCAGCGTCACGTGGAGCTGGTCGTCATCCTGCCACCGCGCACCCTCGACACCGTCCATGATGTCGAACAGCGCCTCGCGCATCGCCGATGGCGGGCGCAACCCTACGAACAGACGGTGCACGGCCGATTCTCCCGGTAGCGTAACAAAATGTTGCTTCCCGCGTTTGGGTTGAAATCGCGGGCGTAGCCGACGATATTTCTAACAGCCGGCATGTGTGCCGGGAAGAGGAGTTTACAATGGCGAACTGGTCCGATCCCCGGACGTCGGCCGCACCGATCACGCGCACTCGCGAACGCGATATGGCGCGCGACGAAGGGCTGCGGTCCTACATGCTTTCGGTGTACAACTACATGGCGTCCGGCGTGCTGTTGACCGGCATCGTCGCGCTGTTGTTTTCATGGGGTGGCGACACCTCGATGGCGGCGCAGGTGTTCTACCAGCCCGGCATCCTGAAGTACGCGATCATCTTCTCGCCGCTGATCTTCGTGATGGTGCTCAGCTTCGGCATTAACCGGCTGTCGACCGGCGCGGCGCAGGGCCTGTTCTGGGCGTTCGCGGCGATCATGGGTCTGTCGATGTCGACGATCTTCCTGCGCTACACGGGGCCGTCGATCGCGCTGACCTTCTTCGCGACCACCGCCGCGTTCCTGTCGCTCAGCATCTACGGCTATACGACCAAGCGCGACCTGACCGGGTTCGGCACGTTCCTCATCATGGGTCTGGTCGGTCTGATCGTGGCATCGCTGCTCAACCTGTTCTTTCAGTCGGGCATGATGAGCATGATTATCAGCGCGGTCGGCGTGCTGCTGTTCGCCGGGCTGACGGCCTATGACACGCAGCGGATCAAGGGCCTGTACTTCCAGGTCGCGGGCACCGACTTCGCGGGCAAGGCGGTCATCATGGGCGCGCTGTCGCTGTACCTCGACTTCGTGAACATGTTCCAGTTCCTGCTGTCGTTCCTCGGCAACCGCGACTGATCCTCGAACCCATGACGATGCGAAGGGCCCGGCGGGAGACTGCCGGGCCTTTTCGCATGGGCGGAACGCCGGGCGCGGTCGTTTCGTTCTGGTGGTCGAAGGAGTGAGGGACATGACCAACGACACCACCGGAATCGACGAGAAGGCGCTGTCCTCCCTGTCGGTCGCACCCGACGGCAACGAGAGCGAGGCGAGCACGCCGGCGCGTGGCGATGCGGGTCGCGACGGCGACCGGGACGATGCGTCGGACGCCGAATCGCGGCTCGATCGCGGGCTTGACGAATCGATGGACGCGTCCGACCCGCCGGCATCGGTCCAGCCCGGAACCGATGGTCCCGCGCCGTCGTCGGGCTATGACGCCGATGCGGAGGCGCAGCGCACCGATCGCTGAAGCAGCGACCGCGACGGTACGGTTCGGGCGGCGTGTCGGGTGGTTCCGGCGCGCCGCTTTCGGTATGTCGGGCGGATGACGACCGATCGCCTGATGCGCCCGCTGTTGCGCGGGCTCGCGCTGCTGCTGCTGGCCCTGGCGACGATCGTCCCGGCCCATGCGGCAGTGACCATCACCTTCTGGTCGCAGGAATTCGGGCAGAATTTCCCGCACGCCTTCTTCACCTTTTCCGGCGCGCCCGATTCCGGCGGTCCGGCGCTGAACGAAAGCTATGGTTTCACCGCCAAGGCGATCACCCCGGCGCTGCTGATGGGGTCGGTCGGCGGGCGGATCGACCGGCCCACGCCGTCCTATATCGCCCGCAGCAACGCCCATTTCTCGCTCGTGCTGAGCGACGCGCAATATGCCGCGGTCCGTTCGCTGATCGTCGAATGGGGGGCGGGGGGCGATTCGCATTACAACCTCAACCGCCGCAACTGCGTCCATTTCGTCGCCGAGGCGGCCCGGCGATCGGGGTTGCAGGTGGTCGAGGAGCGCAAGCTGATGAAGAAGCCGCGGTCGTTCGTGCAGTCGGTCGAACGGGCCAATGCCGGGCGGGTGACGGTGATCGAGCTGCCGGCGAAAGCCTATTTCGCGACGCTGCCGCCGCCGGCGGTCACCGACGCTACGCCCGCGCCCGAAACGGCGACCGCACCGCACTGATCGCCGCGTTCGCCCTTTCGCGGTCCCGCCGAATCCGGCAGTCGTGCGACTTCGGATTGGGAGATCGAGCGATGCGGCGGTGGACGATGGGCATGGTGGTGGTGCTGGCCGGATGCGGACAGGCGGACGAGGCCCCGCCGCCCGCCAACCTGATACAGGACGAACCGGTCCTGCCCGCCGCCAGCCCCACGCCCGAAACGCTGGTGACGATCCCGACGCGCTTCGTCGGGACGTGGGACAGCGACGGCACGGCATGCGATGCGCCTGCGCCCGGCGGGAAGCGGCTGGTGGTCGCCGCCAGCGCGTTGCGCATGGGCGACCGCGACCTGCCCGTACGCGGCATCACCGTCGCCGATGCCGGAGCGGTCGATGTCGACGTGGTCGGCGATCGCGGCGGCATCACCGAACAGCGCCGCTATCGTTTCGCGCTGGGTGCCGGTGGTTCGCTGGAACTGACCGGAGTCGACGGCCCGGCGCGGCTGGTGCGCTGCGACGCACCGGCGGGCGCGGAGGCGGCGGCGCGCAACGCGGTGGCGCTCAACCTCGCCCCCGACGGCTTGCAGACCGTGGCCGGCGCCAGCAGCCGCACGCTGCCCTTCGGCACGCCGGCCGAGGTCGTGCTGCGCGTGGTCGAGGCGGCGACGCAGACCATCCCCGGGCGCTCGACCAACGCCGAATGCGGGGAGGGACCGCTGGAGATCGCCACCTATCCGCGGATCGCGGTGTATTTTCAGGAGGGACGCTTCGTCGGCTGGTCGGCGCGCGGGCGCGGGCTGACGACGATGGCCGGGGTCGGCATCGGGTCGAAGCGCGCGGCGGTCGAATCGGCGATCGTGGCCCCGGTCGAGGAGACCAGCCTCGGCCGCGAATTCGCCAGCGGCGGGCTGTCGGGGCTGTACGATGCGAAGGACAACGTCACCGCGCTGTGGGCGGGCAGCACGTGCATCGCCCGGTGATCGCCCCCGCCACCGCCGGGGATGCGCCGGCGGTGGTGGCGTCATGGCGGGCATGCGGGCTGCGCGCGGCAGGCATCCCGAAGGTCCAGCTGATGGTCCGCGGCGACAATCATGGCGCGATCGCCTTCCATAACGACGCTATAACGTAGATACTGATAGTCACTTGCAAAAGCAGTAAGGGCGGATTAGGCGGCGCGAAGCATCACAGGGATAGTTTCGCATGTCGCCATTCGCCGTTCTCCTCGCCGCCACCGCGCTCGCGCCGACCGCCGCGCCGGCCCCCGCGCCGGAAGACCCCGTGCAGCGCGGCGACGAGATCGTCGTCACCGGGCTGCGGACCGAAGGCAGCGACGATTACGCGGTCAAGGCGCAGAGCACCGCCACCCGCCTGCCGCTGTCGCTGCGCGAGACGCCGCAGTCGGTCAGCGTCGTTACCCGCGCACAGATTGACGATTTCCAGCTGAACGATATCAACGCGCTGCTGGCGACGGTGCCCGGCGTGAACGTGCAGGCGCAGGAAACCGACCGCTTCTATTATTCGGCGCGCGGCTTCGATATCCAGACGTTCCAGATCGACGGCATCGGCCTGCCGTTTCCGTTCCAGATTCAGAACGGCTCGATCGATACCGCGATGTACGACCGGATCGAGGTGGTGCGCGGCGCGCCGGGGCTGTTGTCGTCGACCGGCAACCCGTCGGCGGTCATCAACTTCATCCGCAAGCGCCCGACGACCGATTTCTCGGCCAGCGCCAGCGCGCAATATGGCTCGTTCAACCAGTTGCGGCTGGACGGCGACGTCAGCGTACCGCTGACCGCGAACGGATCGATCCGCGCCCGCGTGGTCGGCTCCTATCTGGATACCGACAGCTATCTCACGCGCTACGGCCTGCGCCGCTGGACCGGCTATGGCATCGTCGAGGCGGATCTCGGCCCCGATACCGTCGTCAGCGCCGGCTATGGCCGACAGAACCACAAGAGCCGGGCGGCGATGTGGGGCGGCCTTCCGCTCTATTACCGCGACGGCAGCCGCATCGACTATGCGCGTTCGACCAACAGCGCACCCGACTGGTCGAGCTATGACATCACCGATGGCCAGATCTTCGGCGACGTGACCCATCGCTTCGGCGACTGGACCGCCAGGGTGTCGTTGCAGCGCCGGGCGATCGACGAGGATGACAGCCTGTTCTATGTCTATGGTGCGAACACCGGGGTGAACGCCGCGCCCGACCGCGCGACCGGCCTCGGCATCGTCAGCTATCCCGGTCGCTTCCGCGGCGGAGCGCGCAACCTGACGATCGACGGCAATATCAGCGGCACGGTGTCGCTGTTCGGGCGGACCCATGACGTCATGTTCGGCGCCAACCGTTCGGCGCAGCGCTACACGCAGGATTCGGCGTACGACAACGCCGCCATCGGCATCCCGGTGCCGCTGTTCGGCGGCTTCGACGGGTCGTTTCCCTATCCCGATTTCCCGGCGTTCACCCGCAGCCTCGACAGCCACAGCCGGCGCGAGACGGTGTACGGCCTGATCCGGCTGAACCCGGTCGATGCGTTGAAGGTGATGGTCGGCGCCAATGCCACCCGCGCGTTCAGCGAGGGGATCTCCTATGGCGCCCCGACCGACTACGACCGCGCGCGCTTCCTGCCGTTCGTCGGTGCGACCTACGACCTGACCGGCAATATCAGCGCCTATGCGAGCTTCGCGACGATCTTCAATCCGCAGACGCAGACCGACGTGAGCCGTCGCCTGATCGCCCCGATCGAGGGGGACAATCTGGAGGCCGGGCTGAAGGGCGAATGGCTCGGCGGGCGGCTGAACGCCAGCGTCGCGCTGTTCCAGGCGCGGCAGAAGAACACCGCCGAGGCCGCGGGCTTCGATCCGGCGATCGGCCAGAATGTGTTCCGCGGCATCGACGCAACCTCGCGCGGCATCGAGTTCGAGATGAGCGGCGAACTCGCACCGGGGTTGCAGGCGACCGGCGGCTTCACCGCAATGCGCATCCGGGGCGAGAACGATCAGCCGGTGCGGACCTTCGTTCCGCGCAACACCGCGCGGCTCAACATCGTGTGGTCGCCGACGATGCTCCCTGCGCTGAAGGTCGGCGCATCGGGCCAGTATCAGAGCCGCATGTACCTCGAACCCGACGGCGTCATCGCGACCACCGGGCAGCAGGTGCGGATCACGCAGGACGGCTATGCCACGGTCGACCTGATGGCGCGCTATGCGCTGACGCCGCGGGTGTCGCTGTCGGCCAATGTCCGCAACATCAACGATGCGAAGGCGCTGAGCGCGATCAACTTCGACCAGGGGTTCTTCATCGCACCGCGCACGGTGCTGGGGACGCTGCGGGTCAGTTACTGACCGGGGGGGCTTTCCCCCTCGAACCCGATCCACTCCGTTCGGTTCGAGCAGCTTCGAGCGAAGTCGAGAAGCGTCCGTCGAGAATGTCCCGTTGGGGCAAGGTGTTCTCGACTGGCGCTTCTCGACAGGCTCCAAGCTGCTCGAACCAAACGGTATTGGCTTGGGCAGGGGTAAGCCTACCCCACGAACGCCCGCTCGATCACGTAATCGCCCGGCTTCGCGTTCGACCCTTCCTCGAATCCCAGCCCCTCGAGATATTCCGAGAAGTCGCGGATCATCTCGGTCGAACCGCACAGCATCACGCGGTCGGTTGACGGGTCGAACGCCTGCGCGCCGCCGATGCGCGCCGAAAACAGCGTGCCGTTGTCGACCAGCGCGTCGATGCGGCCGGTGGTGTGGAACGGCTCGCGCGTGACGGTCGGGACATAGGTGAATTGCTGCGCCGCCTGATCCTCGACCAGTGGATCGCCCGCGAGGTTCGCCTCCAGCGTGGTGCGGAACGCCAGGTCCGACACGCGGCGCACCGAATGGACGACGACGATCGACGCATACATGTCATAGACGTCGGGATCGCGGATCAGCGACAGGAACGGGGCCAGGCCAGTGCCGGTCGACAGCATGAACAGCCGCGAACCGGGCTTCAGCGCGTCGGTGACCAGCGTGCCGGTCGGCTTCTTGCCGAGGAACAGCTCGTCGCCCGGCACGATCTGTTGCAGCCGCGATGTCAGCGGGCCGTCGGCGACCTTGATCGACAGGAACTCCAGCTCCTCGGCATAGGCGGGGCTGGCGATCGAATAGGCACGCAGCAGCGGCTTGCCGTTGTCGCCGGGCAGGCCGATCATCACGAACTCGCCCGAACGGAAGCGGAAGCTGGGCGGACGGGTGATGGTGAAGCTGAAGAGATGCTCGTTCCAGTGGCGCACCGAACGCACGCGCTCGACGCTGAGCGCATTGGTGGGTTCGAGGCCGTGGACGACGGCGGTGCGGTCGGTCATGATAATCCTTACGTCCTGACGTTGGTCCCCGGCGGCAGCCCGACCTGTCCGAGCATTGCCGCCGTCCGGGCCAGCGCGCAAAAAGTGGGGGCGATCGCCTGTTCGGCGACCAGCAGCGAAAGCGTGGTCCGCGCCTTCGCATCGCGTCCCGTTACGAGATCGCGCGCCAAGGTCAAGAGAACCGATTCATCGTCGGTCACAAGCCCGCATTTACAATTGATCTGGATCGGTACCCGGGCATGGGTGGACAGCTGCGTCATCCATCCGTCGAAATCGCCCAGCGCGTCGAGCGCGCCCGACTGGGCGAAGCGCGCCGCCAGCAGCGCGGCGGGGCACTGGCACGCGCTGCGCCCCGCGACCCATAGCCGGATCGCTTCGATAAGGAAGCGGTCGCCGGGGGAAAGAGCCGATACCGGCCGGTCGATCAGATCGTACATAGCGCCTCGCTATTGATACTCATTCGCACTGGCTATCGTGGCGCGGGCGGGTCGTCAATGGCTGCGTTTCGGGGCGCGGCGAACGGTTCGGCACCGGCGCCGGTCCGACCGCCATGCGCGTCGCGCGGCGCCGCATAAACGCGATCTTCAACATTTCGCGGCAGGTCGGATCGGATACGAAGAGGTGAGCGCATGCAGTTAAAGGTTCGGGGCCGCATCAACCTGATCGGCGTTCTCGCCGCGGCGGGGCTGGTGGCATTGCTGTGCATCAGTCTGTTCCGCCTATCGGCGGTGATGCATGCCGGGATCGAACGCAGCACGCGCCACGCGGTCGAGGGTGCGCGCTCGGTCGTCGCCCATTATCATGCCGAGGAAGTCGCCGGCCGCCTGACCCGCGCCGACGCGCAACGCGCGGCGCTGACCACGCTGAAGGCGATGCGCTACGACGGCACCGAATATTTCTGGGTCAACGACATGCACCCGCGCATGCTGATGCACCCGGTCAAGCCCGAGCTGGACGGCACCGACCTGACCAACAACCGCGACACCAGCGGCAAGGCGCATTTCGTCGAGATGGTCAGTGTGGTGAAGGCGCACGGCGCCGGTTTCCTGCAATATAACTGGTCCAAGCCGGGCCAGCCCAAGCCGCTACCCAAGCTGTCCTATGTCGCGGGCTTCGCGCCGTGGGGCTGGGTGATCGGATCGGGCGTCTATATCGATCGTATCCAGGCGGCGGTGTTCGATGCCGCGCTGTACCTCAGCGGGCTGGCGCTGGTCGTGCTGCTGCTGGTCGCGATCTGTTCGTTCCGCATCGGCCGCTCGATCTCGCTGCCGATCGAGGCGGTGGCGGCGCGGATGCGCGCGCTGGCCGCCGGCGACACCACGACCGCGATCCCCGGCCGCGACCGCAAGGACGAGATCGGCGAGATGGCCGCCGCGCTGGAAACCTTCCGCGATGCCGCGATCGTGGCGGCGGAGCGCGAGGCCGAGCAGCAGCGTGTGGTCGCGACCGTCGGTACCGGGCTGGAATCGCTGGCGCGCGGGCAACTCGATGCGCGGATCGGCGACACGCTGACCGGGCCGTTCCGCAAGATCGGCACCGATTTCGACTCGGCGATGGCGGCGCTGGCCGATGCGATGCGCGCGGTGGCGCAGTCGACCGGCGGCATCCGCAACGGCGCGTCGGACATCAGCAGCGCGTCGGACGACCTGTCGCGCCGGACCGAGCAGCAGGCGGCGAGCCTTGAGGAGACCGCCGCGGCGCTCGACCAGATCACCGCGACGGTGCGCCGTACCGCGGCGGGTGCGGCGCAGGCCGACACGACGATGGTCGCGACCCGCGGCGATGCCGAGGACGGCGCGCGGATCGTCCGCGACGCGGTGCAGGCGATGAGCGGGATCAAGCGCGCATCGGACGAAATCTCGGAGATCATCTCGGTCATCGACGGCATCGCGTTCCAGACGAACCTGCTGGCGCTCAACGCCGGGGTCGAGGCGGCGCGCGCCGGCGACGCGGGCAAGGGCTTCGCGGTCGTCGCCTCCGAAGTACGCGCGCTGGCACAGCGTTCGGCCGACGCGGCGAGCGACGTGAAGAGCCGCATCCTCGCCAGCGGCACGCAGGTCGAACGCGGCGTCCACCTGGTCGGCAGGACCGGCGAGGCACTGGAACGCATCGTCGGCCGCGTCGCCGAGATTTCGGGGCTGGTCGCCGCCATCGCCAAGGGCGCCGACGAACAGGCTTCGGGCCTGCAGCAGGTCAACATCGCCGTCGGCGAAATGGACGCGGTGACGCAGCAGAACGCGGCGATGGTCGAGGAAAGCACCGCCGCCGCGCGCAGCCTCGCCGAACAGGCCGAGGCGCTTACCCACCACGTCGCCCGCTTCCGCCTCGCGACGGAAGCCCGCGCCCACCCGCCGGCCTATCGCGCGGCCGCCTGACGCAAATCCTCCCCGTGCCGGGGAGGATCGGGTGCCCATGCCGGTTGAACGTACCGCCGCCCACCGCTAGCACCGCGCGGACCCCGAACGGAGCCCGCCATGACCGTCCGACTCTACGGCATCCCCAATTGCGACACGATGAAGAAGGCGCGGACATGGCTCGACGCGCACGGCGTCGCCCATGACTTTCACGACTACAAGAAGGCCGGGATCGACCGCGCGACGCTGGAGGGCTGGGTCGCCGAGCTTGGCTGGGAGCCGCTGCTCAACCGTGCGGGCACGACCTTCCGCAAGTTGCCCGACGCCGATCGGGCCGATCTCGACGCGCCCCGCGCGATCGCGCTGATGCTGGCGCAGCCGTCGATGATAAAGCGGCCGGTGCTGGTCGGCGACGGCTGGATCGAGGTCGCCTTCAGGCCCGATCGCTACGCCGTGCGATTCGCAAGTCGGGACTGATTGCGTTAACCATGGCGCTCGGCTTTATTGCGGTGCCGTATCGAATCACCCGTGGGAGCAGCATGGCACCGACCTTCGTCCGAACGCCGCCACCGTGGTTCCGCATCGTCGCGGTGCTGTTCCTCCTGTGGGGGCTGGCCGGGGTCTATGCCTTTTATGCGCAGGCGACGATGGGACCGGCGGCGCTGGCGGCGCTGTCCGACTATGACCGCCGCTTCTTTTCGACGCTGCCGGTCTGGTTCAACTGGATCTACGGCATCGCGACATGGGGCGGGCTGTTCGGCAGCATCGCGCTGCTGCTCGGGCGGCGCTGGGCGGCGGGGCTCTATGCCGCCTCGCTGCTGGCGGTCGCGATCCAGTTCGGCTGGGTGTTCGCCGCGACCGACCTGATCGCGGTCAAGGGCGCGGCGGCGACGGTGCCGTTCCCGCTGGTGATCTTCGCGATCGCGCTGTGGCAGCTCGGTATGGCGCGGCACGGCATCGCCCGCGGGTGGCTTCGCTGAGCGGGGTTCGCTAGAACCCGCCAATGTCCACGACCTTCACCATCGATACCGCCACCAGCCGCGCGACGCCCACCCCGGCGCCGATGAAGCGCCTGACCATCCCCGCGATCCGCGCTGCCAAGGGCAGGACGCCGCTGGTGATGCTGACCGCCTATACCGTGCGCATGGCGCAGCTGATGGACGCGCAGTGCGACATGCTGCTGGTCGGCGACAGCCTGGGGCAGGTGATCTACGGCCTGCCCTCGACCGTGCCGGTCACGCTCGACATGATGGCGGCGCACGGGAGCGCGGTGGTGCGCGGGTCGTACCATGCGCTGGTCGTGATCGACATGCCCTTCGGCAGCTACGAGGCGAGCCCGGCACAGGCGTTCGAAAGCGCGGCGATGCTGCTCAAGGCCACCGGTGCCGCGGCGGTGAAGCTGGAGGGGGGCACGGCGATGGCCGAAACCGTCGCCTTCCTGTCGCAGCGCGGGATTCCGGTCATGGGCCATGTCGGGCTGACGCCGCAGGCGGTGAACCAGCTCGGCGGCTATGGCGCGCGCGGGCGCAGTGCCGCGGAAGCGGAAAGGATCGTCGCTGACGCCGTCGCGGTGGCGGAGGCAGGGGCCTTCGCGGTGGTGATCGAGGGGGTGGTGGAGCCGATCGCGGTCGACATCACCCGCCGCATCGCCTGTCCCACCATCGGCATCGGCGCATCGGCGCAGTGCGACGGGCAGGTGCTGGTCGCCGAAGATATGCTGGGCCTGTTCGAACGCACGCCGCGCTTCGTGAAGACCTTCGGCGACATGGCCGGGCATATCGAGGCCGCGGTGACCACCTATGCCGAAGAGGTCCGTTCGCGCACCTTTCCGGGGCCGGACCAGCTCTACGCACCGAAGGCGTAAGGCGGCGTCACCTCCCCGTCGTCATTCCCGCGCAGGCGGGAATCCATAGCCGCAACGCCAGCGAATCCTGCCGGAAGGTTACCGTGTATGGATCCCCGCCTGCGCGGGGATGACGATCGTGGGGAACCCCGTTCATCCCTCGCACAGCCTCGCCACCCCATGGTCCCACCCCGGCAC